>JAPLTZ010000372.1 GCA_026397895.1 Verrucomicrobiota bacterium
CCAGCATCCGCTGCCATCCCAGGGGCGTCAATTCCCGTCCGGTTTGGTTTCGTCGCGCAAAGAACCTTCGGGAATGTTAAAACTGTCCGCATCATCCGGCTTTGACGGGTCGAATGCGTTCGCATCGCCCGCCAAATTTTCGGCCAAGCCGGGCAGCCGGGCTTGCCGGATGCCCCCGGCAACGCACCGGGCGAGTTCGTAGCTGCCATAATTATTGTGGTGCGTGCCGTCCTGAAACGCGCGGTCGAGCTTCGGGCCAAGGGCCTGGTAAAGCTTCACGCTCATCGCGTTCAAGTCAATCAGGGCCACGCCGTCCTCGCCCGCCACCGCCCGAACGGTGTCGGGATAATTGCCAAGCGTATTGCCTTTCACGCCGGCCTTGCGCTCCATCGAGGTGACGAGCACGGGCGTCGCCCCCTTTGCCCGCGTGGTGGCGACGATTTTTTTCAGGTTCGATTTATACAGGGCCAGCGCGTTGGTGGATTTATCCTTCTGGTCATTGTGACCGAACTGCACGAACAGGTAATCGCCGGGCCGCAGCGAACTGAAGATTTTGTCGAACCGGTGCGCGCCCAGGGAACTCTTGATGGATTCCCCGCTTTGCGCGTGATTCGCCACCGCCACCCGGTCACCGAAAAACCGGGGCAACATCTGCCCCCAACTGTTCCACGGCGCGCGCGGCTGGTCGCAGACGGTGGAATCGCCGGCGATGAAAATGGTCGTGACATCCGGGGCGGGCGCGATCTCGACCGATTGCACCCCGCGAGGTTGACCGAGAAACTCCAGCGAAAGCTTTTCATCCCAAGTGGCCGTTTCGTCGGTCGTTTCCCGCGTCTTGAGCTTCACATGCCCGCCGGGGTAATCAGGCTTGCGGATATTCACGGCGAAACGGCGCGTGACGGATTTGCCGGGAGCAGTCGTCACGTTTTCGAGCATCAATCGCCGCGCTTCGGCCTTGACCGTGTTGGTCGTTGCGCCCGAAGCGTCGCCGAAGCTGACGGTCACCGCGTAATTGCCCTCCGGCAGCGGGACGGTCAGAACTCTCGGCGCGGGCGCGGCGGAGGTGAATTCAAATTTTCGAGCCAGCGCGTTGGCAGGCTCAACTGCGCGGGCTGACGCAAGAACGCAAAGCCAGATTCCCGCCACAGTGATGAGGTTTGGTTTCATGTTGGATTTCACGGCGTGAGCAGCCGGTAAAAGTTTTGCGTCAGCTCCGAACCGACGGCGTTGGTGTAGTTGAAACTGCCGTTAACGTCGAAAACATTCGTGGCCAGGCGCGTCCAGCTCGCGAGCGGCAGCAGCAGATTCGTCGAACTCAAAACATAGCAACTCATGCCCGGCGTGCCGCCCTGACCGGTGAACACCATATTGCCGCCGATCAGACTCGCGCTGGCAAACCGCGGCGGCGCGAGATAGATGACGGAAATCCGCCCGCCCGTGTTCAGCGCGTTCGTGCTCCACATGAGGCCGGCATCCAGCGCGGGCAGGCTGACGCCGCCGAACGCGCCGCTGAAACTGCCCGCGTTGAAAAGTTTGAAGCTGTCGCCCGCCACCAGCGCGTTGGTGGTGATGTTCGTGACGACGAGCAGGCCGCCGCCGGTGAGCGCGCCGGAGACATTCACGACGTCATTCGTCGCCGCCGCCTTGCTGATCTCGAAGAAGTTCGTGCCGCCCGCGCCAAGCGTGAGCGTGCCGCTGCCGGATTTGGTGAAGC
>JAPLTZ010000190.1:0-534 GCA_026397895.1 Verrucomicrobiota bacterium
CCGACGCCCGCGCCATCAAGTTGGACCTCGGCGTGGAACTGCCCAAGCTGCACGCGGGCTACCTCTACTTCCTCGCGCCAACCTTTGTCCGCTGATGAAAAACGTCACCGTCATCGCCCACCCGCTCGTCCAGCACAACCTCACGCGCCTGCGCGACAAGCGCACGCGCCCGCAGGAATTCCGCCGCGTCCTCGGCGAGATCGCCGTGCTCATGCTGCACGAAGCCACGCGGAACTTCGCTGTCCGCTCCGTTCGCGTGCAGACGCCGCTGATGGCCACGCGCGGCTTCCAGCTCGAACGCGAAGTCGTCCTCGTCCCCGTCCTGCGCGCCGGCCTCGGCATGTTGGATTCCATCCTGTCGCTCATCCCCAACGCCCACGTCGGCTTCATCGGCCTCAAGCGCGAGGAAACGACGCTCCGCGCGCAGTTCTACCACAAGAGCCTGCCGAAAGATTTGCGAAAGTTCGAAGTCATCCTCATCGACCCCATGCTCGCCACCGGCGGCAGCGCCGTCGCCGCGCTAGATTTGCTGCA
>JAPLTZ010000190.1:570-6248 GCA_026397895.1 Verrucomicrobiota bacterium
CGAACAAGGCGCGCGCCACGTCCGCCTCGTCAACCTCGTCGCCGCGCCCGAAGGCATCCGCGTCGTGCGGAAAAGCTATCCCAAGCTGCCCATCTTCACCGCCGCCGTGGACCGCAAGCTGAACGAGAAAGGCTACATCCTCCCCGGCCTCGGCGACGCCGGCGACCGGCTCTTCGGTTGCTGAACATGAACCGCGCTGAAAACCTCCTCCTCGTCGCCGACAGCGAGCACGACGCCAACATGCTCTACGCCGCCGGCCTGTTTGTGCCCGACCCGTTCATCTGGCTGCGGCTTGCGGGGAAAAATTTCATCGTGATGAACGATCTGGAAATTGACCGCGCCCGCCGGCAAGCGCCGCATTGCCGCGTCCTCTCCACCAGCCAGCTCCAGAAAAAGCTCCGCGCCGCCGGCTGCACGCGGCCCGGCTTCGCGGAAATCATCCGCCTCATCCTGCGCGAGCGCGGCAGCGGCAAAGTTTTCGTCCCGGAAAACTTCCCGCTCGGCCTCGCCAACGAACTCGCGCGGCTGAAAATAAAGATTGCGGTCAAGCCCGGCGCATTCTTTCCTGCGCGCGAACTCAAGACGCCGCTCGAAGTCCGCCATCTCCGCGCCGCGCTCGCGATGGCCGAGGCCGGCATGGCGGCGGGCATCGCCGCCTTGCGCGCGGCCAAGATCGGCGCGAACCGCCGTTTGATTTATCAGAAAGCCCCGCTCACCTCCGAGCGCCTGCGCGCCGTCATTGACACCGCCATCACACAACTCGGCGGGCTGGCCGCGCATACCATCGTCGCCGGCGGTGAGCAGGGCTGTGACCCGCACGAGCGCGGCCACGGCCCGCTCCGCGCGCACGAGCCGATCATCCTTGATATTTTTCCGCGCGCCCAAGCCACCGGATATTTCGGCGACATCACCCGCACCGTCGTCAAAGGCCGCGCCAGCGAGGCGGTGCGGAAACTTTACGCCACGGTCCACGCCGGACAGGAAATCGCGTTCCGCAAAATGCGCGCCGGCACACCGACGCAGGAAGTTCACCACGCCGTGCAGGATTATTTCGAGCAACAAGGTTACAAGACCGGCCAGCGCAACGGTCGCATGGAAGGCTTCTTCCACGGCACCGGCCACGGCCTCGGCTTGGAAATCCACGAAGCCCCGCGCGTCGGATCAACCTCCCCCGGCAAACTCGTCGCCGGCCAGGTCGTGACCGTCGAGCCGGGACTTTATTATCCCGGAATCGGCGGCGTGCGCATCGAGGACGTAGCGCTCGTCACAGCGGGAAGCCCGCGCAACCTGACGCGGTTTGAAAAACGGCTCGAAGTCTGACCGAAGTCAGGACTTCAGTCTCCCCGCACCCACCTGCCGGAAGAATTCCACGTTGGCCTGCACCCACTTCTGCTTTTCGAAGCAGGCGAGCGCGCGGGCGCGGGCATTGCGGGAGAGCGTTTCAGCCAGAGACGGGCTTTCGAGGATGGTATTGATTTTCGTGGCGATGTCCGCCGGATCGCACGGATCGCAAAGCAGGCCGGAGACGCCGTCCTCCACGACTTCCGGGCCGGGGCCGGTGCGGGAATAGATCACCGGCTTGCCCACGCTCATCGCCTCGACGGCCGCGATGCCGAAAGTCTCCATGTGCGACGGCAGACAGCAGATGTGGGCGCGCCGCAGCCAGCCCAAAACCCCGGCCCGGTCTTGGCGCCCGATGAATTCCACCCGCGCCCGGAATTCCGGGCGGATGCGCCCGCGCAGCCGCTCGACGTAGGAAAGTCCGCCTTCCGCGGGCTGCGTGTCCTGTCCCACCGCCACCAGCCGGGCGGACGGATGTTTCGCGCACACGACATTCATCGCGTCCACGAGCTGCCCGATGCCTTTCTTGGGATTGAGCGAATTCACAAACACGATCAGGCCGGGTTCGACCGCCGATTTTTCAGCAGGCGAAAAAAGTCCGGTGTCCACCGCGTTGGGAATCACCGTCACGGGGCGGGACGGCTGGCCGCACAGGTCGAGCGTGCGGCGGGCCGCATACTGCGAGACGGCGGCCAGCACCGCCGCGTGCCGCAGGCTTTTGCGCTCCAGGCCGTGTTCGAACGCATTCCCGGAACGGTTCAGTTCGTGATCAAAAAACAGGTTCGAGCCTCTCAGGCGCGTGATGGTAGTCACGCCGCGCGGCCCGCCGAACGGCAGCCAGCCGCCGTAATCCGAACATTCAATCACGTCAAATGGCCGGCGGCGATGCGTGCGCGCGAGCCATCGTTTGAGTCGCCAGCGATCGGCGAGCATGCGAAATTTCCAGCCGAACCACGCGGGGAAACTTGGCCGCCGGACGATGCGCAGGTTGGGCGACTGCGGGTCGGGCGGAAGCTTGTGCAAAACGGCGCGCGGGTAAACGCCCACGACGGTCACCCGATGTCCCGCCGCCGCCAGACCGTGAGCCAGGTCGCGATACGACGAGCCGGTGCCGCCATGCGGCGCGGGGGGGAACTCATCGCACACAAAGCAGACGTGCAACGGGCGTGACTCCGCCCCGCCCTGCCCGCTGACGGTCGGCGGCGCGGACGCGGAAATCTTTTCGCCGGTGGCCGCTGCCGGGCGGAACGCGCCGATGTTGTAAGTCGGGTCCACGTTCTCCAGCCCACGCGAAACGCTGCGGTAGTGGAAGATGAAAACGTCCGCCGCCGCGCCGATCTTGCCGCGGAAGCGTTTCTGGAATTCGCTTTCGTTGCCGACGAGCCGCTTGGCCGGGTCGAAAACGTGCGTCGCGTCGAACGCGTTGTTCCACCACGTTTTCGTCTTGGCGG
This sequence comes from Verrucomicrobiota bacterium, assembly GCA_026397895.1. Classification (GTDB taxonomy): domain Bacteria; phylum Verrucomicrobiota; class Verrucomicrobiia; order Limisphaerales; family JAFMIX01; genus JAFMIX01. The sequence goes on from JAPLTZ010000190.1 coordinate 3,363, forward strand.
CGAACCAGAAGCCGTTGACGACGCCGGGGCGGATCTGCCCGGAAAATTTGTCGCGCAGCCGCCACGACAGATCAGCCAGCGCCTCGGGCGAGTCGTCAGGCCGGTAGTCGCGGAGCAGGCGCTGGATCTGCTGCTGCTCGTGCTCGCCCGGCGCGTTGGACATCGGCCCGACGAGGTCCACCTGGTCGAGCGCGGCGACGGTGCGGACAAGCCAGCCCGGCGTGAAGAGCGTGTCCGAGTTGACGAGCGCGGCGTAGGGACAGCCGAAGTCGCGCGCGAGTTCGAGGCCGCGATTCCACGCCGCCGTGAGGCCGCGGTTGGGGTCGAAGCGCTCGAAGTGCAGCCGCTCGCGCGGGACGATGCGTTCAATCTCCGCGCGCACGGCGTCCGTCCAGCCGGGCGAGCAGTCGTCGATGACGATGCAGCGGTAATCCGTCGTGTGGCGGACGAGGCTGTCGAGGCACTTGAAGGCGAAATCGAATTCGCCGTAGACCGGCACGATGAGCGTGAATTTTGCGGGTGTGGCCATGCGAATCAGCGGGCGCGGAAATAGAAACACGCCTGGTCGCCCTCGCGGCGGGTGTTGAGTTGCTCCGCCTCGGCGGCGTAACCGGCGAGCTGTTCGGCGGTGAAGAGCGTCTGCCCGGTCGGATTCGTGAACGGCGAGCGGGCGTCCTTGAGCGGCACGTCGCGGAGATACTGTTCGCTGCCCCAGAGCTGGAATCCCTTGGAGTCGCAGACGACGTCCGTGAATTCGAGGCCGGCGGGTTCGGCGACGAGCCGCAGGCTTTTCTCGGTGTGCAGGAAGAAGTGGCGCGGCGCGTCGAGCTGCACCCAGTTCACGCCGTATTTTTTCCACGCGTGGCAGCCGCCCACGGGGATGCGGATGAGCACCCAGCCGCCCGCCCGCAACCGCGAGCGCAACAGCCGGCAGACCTCGCGCGGGTCGGGCATGTGCTCGAACGAATGGTGCAGCATGATGAAGTCGAACACGCCGCGCTCGGCGGCGAGGTCGCGCTTCACAATCTTCACGCCGCCGTCGTAGGCGATGTCGGCGGGAATGAACGGGTCGAGGCCGAGCAGGTTGCGGAAGCCGCAGCGGCGGAGTTGAAGGAGCTGTTCGCCCGCGCCCGCGCCGACTTCGAGGATGGCGGAATCGAGGTGCAGGCCGAGGCCGGCGTGGCGAATCCAGCGTGGCAGGCCGGAGCGGTATTTCGCGGCGAGGATTTGGCCGATGAGGTTGCGGTGGCCGAGGTCGTGCTCGGCAAGGCGGTCGCGCAGCCGGCGTTTCAGCGCGGGCTGGCGGCCATATTCGTCAACAAAGGGACGGCGCTCGTGCGCGGAGTAGTTTGCGGGGTAATATTTTTCCAGGTTCGCGGGGAACTCGGAAATCTGGACGCAGCCGCAGCCGGCGCACTCGAAGTATTCGAACTCGTCGCGGAGGCCGAACATCATCTCGCGGGCGGTGAACCGGCGTTCGGGCGCGGGCTGGCCGCAGATTTTACAGGTGCGCGTCATAAACCGGCGGCGAGAGTCTGGGTTTCCCACTTGAGCAACGGCCGCACGACCCCCGGCAAACGCCCGGCGAAATCGCCGCGCGCGGTGTCGCCGCTCAAGTTGTCCACGACGGTGAAGGCGACGGCGTCGCGCTCGTTGAGGTGGACCTCGAATGGCTGGTAGGTGCTGATGGCGGTGCCGACGATGAGCTGGCCCTCGGCGAGATAGTTGCCCGGCACCCAGGCCGTGGTGCGGTAGACGCCGGCGGGCTTGGGCTTGTGCCGCCATTGCGGGTCGACGTCGTGGACGATGAAGACGCAGACGCCTTCCTCATTGTAGAAATGGTAGTTCGGCACAAGCACCGTGCCGGGCGTCAACACCTCGTATTCGATCTCGATGCCGACGGGCTGGCGGATGTCGATGGCGTCCACGGTGCGGTTGTCCTCGGTGCGGACGCGGGCCTGGAGGAGGCGGACGGTGGCGCTGCCGGGGTTGCCACCGTCGGGCCAGGTGCGGAGCGAGCTGGTGCCGTGGCCGGAATTCATGTAGGCGCTGGCGACTTCGGGCGCGGGGCCGTCGCGCATGACGCGGCCCTGGTGCATCCAGATGGCGCGTTTGCAGAGGCGGGTGATGGCCGAGATGTTGTGCGAAACAAAAAATATCGTGCGCCCCGTGTCGCCGATGTCCTGCATCTTGTTCAGGCACTTTTTCTGGAACTGCGCATCGCCGACGGCGAGGACTTCGTCCACGACGAGGATTTCCGGCTGCAAATGCGCGGCGACGGCGAAGGCGAGACGGGTATACATGCCGCTGGAGTAGCGCTTCACCGGCGTGTCGAGGAACGGGCCGATGTCGGCGAAGGCGACGATCTCGTCGAAGTGCCGGCGGATTTCGGCCTGCGACATGCCCAGCACCGCGCCGTTGAGGAAGATTTTTTCGCGGCCGGTGAGTTCCGGGTGAAAGCCGGTGCCGACTTCGAGGAGGCTGGCGGATGACGCCGATGACCTCGCCGGGCATGACGTCGAAGGAGACGTCCTTGAGCGCCCAGATTTCCGCGGAGTCCGCCGCGCTTTCGGCGGAGTCACCGCCGCCGGAACGACGGAAAAGTTTTCTAAACGACCGCACCCGGTGCGCGACGTGATCGCGCAACGTGTCGTGCCCCAACGCCGCCCCGAGCTGGTAGCGTTTGCCGAGATTCTGGACCGAGATGATGGGGGCAGCCATGCGTCAGATGATGTCGGCAAAGGTTTTTTCCGTGCTGCGGAAATAATACGCGCCGGTGACGAGCAGCAGCCCGATCACCGCCTCGCCCAGCCAGAAGCCCGGCCAATACGGCTCAAACGCGCCGCCCAAGATGCACCAGCGAAACCCGTCAATCAGCCCCACCAG
>JAPLTZ010000376.1 GCA_026397895.1 Verrucomicrobiota bacterium
CCCGTTTGATCAAGATGGGCGCGGGCAACCTGACTTTGTCCGGCGACAACAACACCTACAGCGGCGCCACCTGGGTCAACGGCGGCACACTGACGGTGCTGGGCTCCATCACCACCAGCCCGGTGACGAACTATGCCGGCACGACGTTGGCGGGCACGGGGTATTTGGGCGGCGTGGTGGACATGGAAGCCGGCAGCACTCTCTCGCCCGGCGTGAACGATTACGGCATGATGACCTGCGCCGGCGACCTGTTCTTCAACGGCGGCACCAACGTCGTGGAAATCAGCACCACGAATTTGGACCAGATCACCGTCGGTGGGCGGCTGCACCTCATCTCCGGCGCCGTGCGGCTGGTGGTCCGCGAGCCGCTGCCCAACGGCACTTACAAACTCATCGGCTCCAACCTTTCGCTCGACGGCAGCGCGGCCAACATCAGCCTGAGCGGCTTCTCGCAGCCCGGCCAGATTGCGCGCCTCTCGGACGCGGTCGGCGGCGAACTTGACCTCGTCGTTGAACCTGTGGGCAGCGCGAATCTGGTCTGGACCACCGTGGGAGTCGCGCAGGACAACCTTTGGAACATCGTCACCTCCATCAACTGGACGAACGATTCCGGCATGACCACCTTCCACACCGGCGACCACGTCACCTTCGACGATTCCGGTGCGGCCAATTCGCCCGTTGACCTCCGCGCGCTCGTCGAACCCTCGTCCATCCTCGTGACCGGGTCGAACGCCTACGCCTTCACCGCCACCACCGGCGCGGGCAGGATTTCCGGCACGAACAGCACCCTCACCGTGACGGGGACGGGCAGCCTGACGGTCGGCATGGTGAACGACTTCGGCGGTGTGACCACGATCGGCAGCGGCGCCACGCTGAACGTCGGCACCGGCAACTCCGCCAGCCTCGGCACCGGCAGCATCACGAACAGCGGCGCACTGGTGTTCAACCAGACCAACGTCCTTGCCCTCGGCGACATCAGCGGTCCCGGCAGCCTGACCAAGAACGGCGGCAGCACGCTCACGCTCACCAGCAACTACACCTACACCGGCAGCACCACCATCGGCGCCGGCGCGACGCTCCAAGTCGGCACCAACGGCAGCACCGGCCCGCTGCTCGGCGCGGTGGTTGCCAACGGCACTCTGACCATGAACCAGTCCGGCAGTCTGACCATGGACAAGAACATCAGCGGCTCGGGCACCTTCATCAAAAACGGAACTTCCGAAATGACACTCGGTGGCACGAACACCTACCAGGGCAACACCTACATCAACAACGGCACGCTGAAACTGGGAGCATCGGAAGTCATCCCCGATGCCGTCGCCGTTCCCGGCAGCGTGGGCTGGCTCATCCTGGATGGCGGCGCGACCACTGCCGGCACTTTGGACCTGAACGGACATGATGACTCGGTGAATCTGCTCATCGGCGCCACCGGCACGGTGTTGGGACCTTCGGCAACGACTTTGGCAGCCCCAGCACGACTTACAACGGCCTGGTCACCGAAAATCTGGCCGGCGGCAAGATTGCCCTGGTCAAGCGCGGCGCCAGCACGAACGTGCTGACGTCGGCGAACAGCTACAGCGGGGGAACATTTATCTCGGGCGGCCTGCTGCGGATCTCGAACGGCACGGCGCTCGGGAGCGGCCTGTTAACATTGAGCAACAACGCGACGTTCGCCTTCGGTCCGGACGGTGCCGGAAATTCCATGTTCGTCGGCAACAGCATCTTCACCGCACCCGGTGCCACAGCCACAATCACCTCGTCGCTCGTGTCCAGCACCCTCAGTGGCTTGTTCACTTCCGGCGACGGCAACAGCACGAATGTATTCACCGGAAACGTCTCGATCTCCTCCAGTGCCACCAAGCAGTTCAACTCCTTCACCGGCACGGTGCTGGTGGCTGCCAGCAGTCAGTTGCGGTTCTCCTCGTCCACCCTCAGCGTGAATGGCGGCGACAACACCACGTTCGTCGTCGAAGGCTACATCAACACGCGCAACGGCACCGGCAACGCCGCCAACTCCGGCGTTTCGCTCGGCGCGCTCTCCGGTTCGGGCGCGCTCGAAGGCGCTGGCAATGCGGCTGGCAACGGGGTTTACACGATTGGTGCCAAGGGGATTGATTCCACCTTCGCCGGCATCGTGAAGGACGGGAGCCAGGGCAATCTGGGCATCGTCAAGGTGGGCGCGGCCAAACTGACCTTGAGCGGAACGGTCACCAACACCGGCAGCATGACGGTCAACGCCGGCACGCTGGCGCTGGTCGAGCCGGTTTCGTTGGATAACAGCGCGACCCTCAAACTCGGGGCGAGCACGGCCACCATTGACATCTCCGGACGAACGGACGGCACGCTCAACCTCGGTGGTTTGAAGGCGCAGGCTTTGAGCGGCATCGGCAACATCACCGGCAATCTGTCTGTGGCGGCCAATTCCTCCGTCAGTGTCGGTTTGGGCAACTTGAACGTGACCGGCTCCGCCACGCTCAACGGTTCCGTCACCCTGCAACTCAACCGCACCAATGCGGCCACGCATTCGGAAATCATCGCCGCCGGCATCGCCGTGGGCGGTTCGCTGACGGTGCAGAACACCGGCCATTGCGGTGATCAATCCGATCAACACCAACCGGCCGCCGCTTTTGAGCAGCTTTGATGGCACGACCCTGTCCTTGAGCTGGCCGACGAACTCGGGTTGGACTTTGCAGATGCAGACCAACAACATGGTCACCGGCTTGAGCACCAACTGGGTGGACGTGCCGGGCAGCGCTGGCATCACTTCCACCAACATCACAGTGAATCCGGCTTTGCCCACGGTATTCTACCGCCTGAAATACTGACCGCAGTCAAACGCGCCCCGATCAAATCCATTATGAAAACAAACTCAAACCAGCCTGAAGGTTACAAGGCCTTCACCTTGATTGAACTCTTGGTCGTCATCGCCATCATCGCCATTCTGGCGGGACTGCTGCTCCCCGCGCTGGCCGGTGCCAAAGAGAAGGCGCTGCGAATCTCCTGCGCCAACAATCTGCGGCAGATGGGACTGGGCTCGATGATGTATGCGGATGACAACGGCGGGCTTTTTCCCAAGTGGCGTGATGGCCAGGCTGCCAATCTGGAAGACAACATGTCGGCGCCCCAAAACTATTCCCGTTATATTGGCAGTGCGACGGCAGCCAATACCCAAGTCACCCCGGAAACTCTCGCTGGCCCGCAAAACACGGGCTATCTTTACAAGAGCAAATTCCTGGGAGCGGCGTCGCTGTTTTGCCCGTCGCTGAAAGAGGGGCCTTACAGTCCGGCGAGCTATTCGACCCCGGCGTTCATGTCGTCGGATGGCGGAAACGTTCTGCGGGGCGCGTATTTTTACAACCCGCGGGTCACCAGCACGAACACATCCGTTGCGTTCAATACGCGCCGGAAGTATCGGAAGAACAGCGAAGTTGAAGCGCATCGGCTTTTTGCCACCGATGTCATCGTTGGCAGCAGCACGTCCTATGGCTTTGCTCACGCCAGATCAAAGGGAGTGAACGTGCTTTACACCGACGGCGCGGTGGCGTTCTCCGGCGATGCGGTAACATGGGCATATCTGACGTCCATTACCGGTGACGATTACCTGCTGTTCGACCGGGGATTTAACATGCTTGAAAAGCACTGAAGCGCGGGCATGACGCCCGGTTTCAAACAGCACACATTTTTTGGTTGCCAGCAGGAATGAATATGAATTTGAGACACGCCAGAATGTTTGACGGGATTGTCCGCCATGCGGCGGCATTCCTGTTCGTGACGCTGGTGCTGGCGGTTCGGGCGGAACAGTGTGACATCACGCGATTCGGTGCGGTCGGGGACGGCAAGACGCTCAACACCAAAACCATTCAGGCCGCGATTGATCGCTGCGCCGCGTCCGGCGGCGGCACGGTGGTCGTTCCCAAAGGCGTGTTCGTCACGGGCTCCATTTTTCTGAAGCAGGGCGTCAACCTGTCCGTCGGAAAAAACGCCGTCCTCAAAGGCTCGCAGAACACCAACGATTATCCGTGGATTGACACGCGCATCGCCGGGCTGGAAATGAAATGGCCCGCCGCGCTCGTCAACGCCGATGGCGTCACCAATCTTCAGATTTCCGGCGCGGGCACGATTGACGGTTCGGGCGAAAGCTGGTGGCAGGATTACTGGCGCGTGCGGGCGCTGGAAAAAGACGGGATTGACCCGCATTTCAAAGTGGCCCGCCCCCGCCTTGTCCACATCATCCGCTCTGAAAAAGTCCTCGTGAAAGACGTGACCCTCAAGGATTCCGCCTTCTGGAATCTGCAGCTCACCTATTGCGACGGCGTGGAAGTGCGCGGCGTGAAAGTCCGCGTCACCGGGGGCAAGGTGCGCGCCGCCAGCACCGACGGCATTGACGTGGACTCGACCCGCAACGTCCTCATCGCCGACTGCGACATTGAATGCGACGACGACGGCATCTGCCTGAAATCGGGCCGCGACGCCGACGGCCTGCGCGTGAACCGCCCCACGGAGAACGTGATCATCCGCAACTGCCGTGTGACCCGCGCCGCCGGGTTGGTGGTCATCGGCAGCGAAACTTCGGGCGGCATCCGGCATGTTCGGGTGGAAGATTGCTTTGCCGGCAGCGGTTGCAGCGAGGTGGTGCGGTTCAAGACGCGCATGGGCCGCGGCGGCGTCGTGGAGGACATCGTTTACGAGAACATCCAGGCCGATGGCGTGCGGCAGGTGTTCAACTTCAACATGGATTCGTTCGCGACAACGTGGTTGCCGGAAGAATTTCGAGCTCCGGTGTCGGAGGAGCTGGGCCGGCCGGTCTTCCGTGACATCACTGTGCGCAACCTGACCGCCAAAAATTGCGAGGCCGCCGGCCACATCGTGGGTCTGTTGGAAAGCCCCATCATCAATCTGACGCTGGAAAATGTGGACATCCGCAATGCGGAGAAGGGTTTCAGCGTCAGGAACACTCGGCAGTTCCTGTGCAAAAATGTGAAGCTGAACGGCAAGCCGTTCGTCGCGCCTGCCGAAATAAGCGTGGGAATGAACCGCTGAATCCGCGTCCGTGCCGCCGATGATAACCAGGCTGTTCATTTGCGCTGCCGTATTTTTTTCGGCGGTTGCCGGCCTCGCCAATCTTCCCGGCGGCGGCACGAACGGCGCGAACGTCACCCTCACCGACAGCGGCAGCACCGTGACGCTCGCCAACGGCATCGTCTCCGTCGTCATCACCAAGTCCACCGGCGTCATCAGCACGATCAATTACACGTTCAACAACACCGGCAGCGCCCAGACCGTCAACGTCCTCTCCGGCGGCTACAGCGGTGGAAAATTTTATTGGGAGAACAGCTCGGACCTTGGGCCGGCGTTTACTTACGCGGTGGTGGCCAATCCGACGAACAACGGCGGCAATTACGCCGAGGTCGTGCTCACAGCCTCCGGCTCGGGGAACGTCTCCAACATCGTGATGGAGGCGCATTACTCGATGCTGCGCGGCAACTCGGGGTTCTACGTCACGCCCATCTGGATTCACCGCAATACGGACTTCGCCTTCAGCATGGGCGAGTGCCGCGACAACATCTACTCCGGCTCCATCTTCAACTGGATGACCGTGGACGCCACGCGCAACAAGCTCATGCCCGTCTATTCAGGCTCCGCCATCGGCGTGGACAGCGCCCCGGTGGAATGTTCGCTCTGGACCAACGGCATCTACGCCGGCCAATACGAGGACAAATACAAATACACCGCCGACTACGGCCTGCTGCGCGCGTGGGGCTGGAGCAGTGTTGGCTCCGGCGGCAAGAACGTCGGCCTCTGGGACGTGGCGGGGAGTTTTGAATACATGGCCAGCGGGCCGATGCGGCGCGAACTGGTCTGCCACATGGGGAGGACCATCCTCAACACGCCGCACGGCGGGCACTACGGCTTCTGCACCGATTCGACGTGGGACGACGGCGAAGTCTGGGCCAAGGTCTGCGGCCCGCACTTCATCTATTGCAACGCCATCACGAACACCATCACCGCCACCAACACCGCGGCGCAGACGCTCTACTCCGACGCGCTCACCCAGGCCGACGCCGAAACCGCCGCGTGGCCGTATTCCTGGTTCACCAATTCCAACTATGCGCCCGCCGCGCAACGCGGCACGGTTACTGGGAAAATCGTTATCTCCGACACCAACAATCCCAATGCCAGCGCCTCCAATCTCTGGGTTGGCGTCGAGGTGCAGCCGGTCACGAATAGCACCATCACCTATGATTTTCAAAAGTGGTATAAGCCGTATCATTTCTGGACCAAAACCGATTCCAACGGCAACTTCACCATCCCCGACGTCATCGCGACGACCAATTACACGCTCTACGCGTTTGGTCCGGGCGCGGCAGGCACGTTCCAATCGCAGGCTCAGAAAGGTGGTAGCGCGCCGAACGAATTGAACATCCCCGCCTCGCCGTTCAGCGTCACCGTCCCCGCCGGCGCGACGACCAATCTGGGCAACGTGATGTGGACGCCGTTCCGCGTCGGCCCTACAGTTTTTGAAATTGGTTATCCCGACCGCACCGCCGGCAAATTCCGCCACGGCGAAGACTGGTGGGTGGGCGACATTGGCCCGAGCGCATCCGCGCCCAGCCCCGTCTGGAGCAAGTTTCTGGAATACGCCTACGATTTCCCGAACGGGCCGAATTACGTCGTCGGCCAGAGCCGCTGGACGACAGACTGGAATTTTATTCAGCCCGTCGTCATCAACAACACGGGCGCTTACGATCCGTGGGTCAACAACAACGGCACCGCCTCGACCATTACCTTCAACTTGCCAGCCGCACCAGCGAGCAACGGGTCGCTTTACATTGCTACTGCATCATCTTACCAAGGCCCGCTGATTGTCCGCGTCAACGATCATGATATTGCCGGCGCCAATGGCTTCGATCCGGACTACGACAATTCGGGTAGCGGCAGCGACGCATCCATCCGCGAAGGTATCCACGGGCTTTTCGCCGACAACCGGCTCAGCGTATCCAGCAGTTATTTTAAAGCGGGACAGAACACAATATACATCAACATGCGCAAAGGCGGCTACTTGGCGAACCACTCGATGTATGATTACCTTCGCCTTGAACTGCCCGGCTACGTCCCGCCGCCGCCGGCGAGCGCAACGGCATTTGCCGGTAACAACCGCAACCTCATCTCCTGGCCGGTGCAACCCGGCGCGACCAGCTACAACATCTTCCGCTCAACCACCAGCGGCAGCGGCTACGTTTCCCTCACCAACGGCGTCATCGGGCCGGTCTGCGGCAGCGGCTGGAATAACGCCATCTGGCTCGATACCACCGCCGCGAATGGCACGACCTACTATTACGTCGTGCGCTCCGTCAACCCCGTCGGCAGCAGCACCAATTCGCCTGAAGTTGGTGTGACGCCGAATGCCGGCTTTTCCGCCGCCGCGCCCGCCGCGCCGACCAACCTCGTCGTCTCCGCCGTCGCGCACCAGAGCGTGACGTTGAACTGGAGCGCCGTTTCCAACGCGAATTTCTACACCGTGTATCGCTCGACGCTATTCAACAACGGCGGCGGCGCATCGAATGTTCTGGGGATGATTGTGCTGGCGAACAATGTGACCAACGGCAGCTACACCGACACCTCACCGACCGACGGCACTATCCACAGCTACGTCGTTAGCGCCACTGGCACGGGCGGCACCAGCACCAATTCAGCCGCTGCCGTTGCTGTGCCGAAGCCGGCGCCGCCGTCCTCGCTGCCGCCATCGCTCTACATCACCTCCGTCATCACCACGAACCCCTCGCAGGATATCACGCTCACCTGGAACGCTGTGGCCGGCGCAGCGGGTTACGCAATTTATCGCGCCACGAGTTCGGGTGGCCCCTTCACCTTAATCCAGAGTGTCGGCACAACGAGCTACATCAACTGGGGCATGGCGACCAACACAACTTATTATTATCGCGTCGTGGCGTTGAATGCGGGCGGCATATCGGCCTACGCCACGAATCTGATCAATCCCAAGCAGTCTGCACCGGTTAGCCTCGTCGCCGTCGCCACCAACGCCCAGATCACTCTCGCGTGGAGCGCCGCCACCAACGCCACGAGCTATACCCTCAAGCGTGGAACCAGCACGGGCAACGAGACCGTCAATGTCGTAAGCGGCTATGCTGGCACGAGCTATACCAACACCGGACTGCTTAACGGCACGACCTATTATTACATCGTCACCGCCACCGGCGCGAACGGCGCCAGTGGCAATTCGCCCGAAGCCAGCGCCACGCCGGTGGTTGCGGGCAACGGCGTCTGGATTTCCCCAGCCAGCGGCAACTGGAACACGGCGGCCAACTGGTATGGCAATTCCTTCGCGTCCGGCTCCGGCCACACCGCCGATTTCAGCACCATCGCTCTCGTCTCCAACCTCACCGTCACGCTCGACAGCGCCCACACCATCAGCGATCTGGTTTTCGGCGATACTGCTGCCGCATACAACTGGACGGTTGCCGGCACGAACATATTGACGCTCAGCACCGGTCCGAGCGTTAATGTCGCCAACCAGTCGGCAACGCTCAGCACGCCGGTCGCGGGGACGAACGGGTTGACCAAAATCGGCGCGGGCACGCTCGTTCTCGGAGGTGCGACGAACACCATCACTGGCGACATCACCAATTCCTCCGGCAGCCTCGTTCTGGACTTCTCCATCGCGGGCTCGCCCGCCGCCAATCTTCTGCCCGCAACGAACGCCCTGTATTCGGGCGGTGCCACGCTGCGAGTCATCGGCTCACCCACGACAACCAGCACACAGACATTCAATGGCCTTTCGATCTCAGTGGGAACGTCCGTGATTTCCGCTGCGCCGGCATCCGGCACAAGCAATCCTGTCGTCGCTTTGGGTGCCCTGACGGCTCAATTAGGAAGCACGGTGCGCATCATTGGGCCGGCGACGGTCGGGAGCAGTGGCAATGTTGCCGCGACTGCAAACATCACGACGACCACTGCCGGGGACGGTGGTGCTGCGGCTCCTTTCGGTTTATTGCTCGGCTCTTTCCCGGCCGCGAATTGGACGCCGCCCTATGTCACGGTTGGCCTTTACGATTGGGCAAGCACGGATACGACTTCAGGTGGCGCGGGAGCTTCGCCCTACACGATCATTGGCGGCAGCCAGGTTTCGGGTTTTTACTCCAATAATGTTTCTTACATGGTGCAATTTTGGAACGGCAACTTCGATTTGACCGCCAATGCCACCACCTCAACGGGAAACCCACAGGCTGCGACGGTGCGTTTCAATACCCCATCTGCCACAACTCTAACCGAGAGGGGCAATTTCCTTGTGAGCGGATTCCTGATCACCCCAAATATGGGCGCAAACAATGCCAGCGTAGTGGTTGGGTCAGGCGGCGGGCCACTGCAGGTCATTCGGCAGACCAGCCCAAATGGCAACCAAGAGGGGGTGATTTGGCAGAATAACACCCTTGGTTATTTTACAATGAACCCAGCGATAGCCGATGGCAGGGACGGCACATTAGACCCCAACTGGATTATCAAAGCTGGCCAAGGCACTGCGGTGTTCGCATCGACCGCAAGCACGTATACGGGGCAAACGTATATCAACGAGGGCCATCTCCTCATCACGGGAAATGGCGCAATCGGTGACCCTGCATCTGCCAAGACATTGAACCTAAACGGCGGTGGCACGTTGGTGGGCAATGCCACGTTTGCATTGGATAATGGCGTCGGACTAAACCCGCGCCCGTTCCTTCTGGGCGACGATGGCGGTGGGCTCGCGGCGACGGCGGGGAACACGATGATGGCAGACGGCTTTGTGAGCGGCGCGGGCGCGTTGACCATCGGCATCCCGGCCTCGGCTGCGAACGGGAACACAGCAGGTCTGCTTCCCGGCAGCGGTGCGGGCACGGCGAACACCACGCCGGTTTACGGCACGGGCACGGTGGTGTTGAACTACGCTCCCGGCAACGCCTTCACCGGCGGCGTCACGATTCTTGGCGGAGCGACATTGAACATCAACAGCGAGTGGGCGGTAGGCGGAGCGGTCTATGGCGGTATTACGTTCAACAACGGCACGCTGCAATACGCGACGACGCTGATCAACAGCACGGACATCTCGCAAGATTCGACGGGCGCGGCGAAGCCGGTGACCTTCGCCGGCAGTGCGACGATTGACGTGAACGGCAACAACATCACGCTGGCGAACCCCATCGGCAACGGCGGCAGCGGCGGGCTGACAGTGAAGAGCCCGGCGGTGAGCGGTAACCTTAACCTCCAGGGTGCGAATAACTATTTCGGCAACACCACGGTTACGAACGCGAGGCTGACGGTCAGCAACCCCGCCGGCTCCGCCACCGGCAGCGGCGACGTGTTCGTGCAGAACGGCGGCATCCTCTCCGGCAATGGCGCGCTCGCCGGATCGGTGGTCGTCGCGTCAGGCGGTGCGTTTGCTCCCGGCAGCACCGCCGATACGCTCGTCGTCGGGAACAACCTTACTTTGAACACCGGCAGCACGACGACGATGCAGATCCAACGTTCGCCGGTGGCCAATTCCAGCGTGAATGCCGGCGCGACGGTGACGTTCGGCGGCACGCTGATGGTCACCAACATGGGGGGCACGCTCACTAATGGCGATAGTTTCCAGTTGTTCAGCGCGGCAAATTATTTCGGCACGTTCGACAGCTATGTCCTGCCCGCACTGGCGACCAATCTGCTCTGGAACACTAATGCGCTAGTGGTCTCGGGTGTGATTTCCGTCGCGTCACGGACTGTTCCCATCGTTACGAGCGTGCAGTTTGATGGCGACAATCTCGTCGTCAGCGGCTCCGGCGGCCTAAACGCCTGGCCGTATTATCTCGTAGGTTCAACCAACCTGACATTGCCGCTGGCGAACTGGACGCGTCTGGCTACGAACGTCTTCGATTCCAGCGGCGGGTTCGGCTTCACAAACGTCGTCAGTGTCGATACGCCCCAGTATTTTTACCGCCTGATTATGCCGTGAGATTGCGCGTGTTGGCTTTCAAAACGGCTCGGTCCAACATAGGCTTCCCTCTGTGAACTCACGCCTGATTTATCGGATTGTGATTCTTCTGTTCGTCGGCGTGACTGCGGCG
>JAPLTZ010000332.1 GCA_026397895.1 Verrucomicrobiota bacterium
GTTGCGAAGCATCGGCTCGGCGTGGCTCGAACCGAGCACGATGGCATAAGCATCGGCGGCGGCGGCGTTGCCGGGCACTTGATGGAACGGCGTGGTCGTGGGGTGCATCCCCGGCCAGATGCAGTTCGCGCGGAGGCGAAGGAGGAGTTCAAAAATGCGGGCGTAAGTCTTGGGGCCGATGTTGCCGACTTCCGGCTCGAAAGTTTTCGCGGCCCACGGCTGAAGCCCCCAATCCTCGTCATTGATGAAGATGCCCCGGTATTTGACGGCGGGTTGGTCAATCGGCTCTTCGCCGATCGAGAGACGGATTTCGGAACGCTTGGCCACCGGAACATCCGCCCACCAACGCCACGGCGAAACGCCGATGCGGCGGGAAATTTCATAAACGCCGTAAGCCAGCCCGCGACGATCCGCGCCGGCGACGGTCAGCACGTTCGAGTTGGCCGAGAGGCGGAANAAAAACGAGTTCGACGCGCGGGCGGTTCTTGTCGGCGGGCGCAGTGGCGAGAATTTCCGGTTTTGTTCCGGTGACGGTGGCGATATCGGCGGCCAAGTCGCGCGCGGCGATTTTCACCACTTCGGGAGCATCCGCCGGGAGAACGATGGGCGCGGCGACGCCATTCGCGACGAGCGGAAAGCTGGCAGACGCGGCGTCAACCAGATTCACCGCGCCGAAAAGGCGGCCGGCGAGGACGAGCGAGGCGAGAACGGCGGCGAAGCACGCCAGTCGGTTGCGGGGGTGCATTTGATTGAAGACTTCTGCCGGTTTCATTTGATGATTCCTTTCTGGCGCAGCCACTGCACGGCGTCATCCGGCCAGATTTTTGCAGCGCGGTCGCAATGCAGTCCGTAGCCGTGGCCGCCGGTGGGATAGAGTTTGAATTCATGCGCAATTTTCGCCGCGTCCAGCGCGGCGTGATACAGCTTGCTGCCGGGAACAAAGGTCTTGTCATCCTCGCTGTGAATGATGAGCGTCGGCGGGATGCTCGCCTGCAAGTTCAGGTTCGTGGCGACGTGGCCGTTTTTGTCGTCGAGGTAAGCCGGATAAACCAGGACGGCAAAATCCGGCCGGCAGCTTTGCCCATCTGCCGCATCAACGGTCGGATAAGTCCGCTCATCGAATCGCGTGCTCGCCCGCGCAGAAAGATTTCCGCCGGCGGAAAAACCGATGACGCCGAGCCGCTGCGGGTCAATGTTCCACTCCTTCGCATTCGCACGGGCGAGGCTCAACGAGCGTTGCAGGTCACCCAGTGCGCCGGCGCGATTGTTGGGCACACGATATTTCAATACGAGCGCGCTGATGCCGTTCGTGTTCAGCCACGCGGCGATTTCCGACCCTTCCTTGTCCACGGCGACATAGTTGTAGCCGCCGCCGGGACAGACGATCATCGCCGGCGCGGGCGCGCCTTTCTTCGGCGCGGGAAAGAGAGTCAAGGTTGGGTGGCTGACGTTCGTGATGCGATGGAAGGCGTCCTTGGACGGTCGTTCTGCCTCGGATTCTTTTGCGCCTTTGCCAGGCATTTTCCCCTCAGGCCAGACCGCCACGGCCATAGGCTGGGTTTTGTAAACTGCCGCTGGCAACGGTTCGTTTGTTGCCCCGGCGGCGCACGAGCGCGACAACAACGCCAGCAACAGCGCGCCGACGAGGTAATGGTTTAAGCGGCTTTGTTTCATAAGCTTCATAGGGAGGACGGCTGTTTGCCAGACTGCTTGCTTTCCAACTGCACGCGACCGATCAGCCCAGACGGCAGCAGCGACGAATCTTCGGCGAAAAATTTGAACGACCCAAACGTGTAGCGCGACCAGCCATTGCGGCACCCGCGCCAACTGACGGCCAACGACGGGCTTGCCGGGCGCGTAGGGATAAACAAACGGCTCGCCCCATTCGGCGTCGTCCGGCTCGTGCTCGTCGCCGATCATGCGATTGGGCCAAAGGTTCGTCACACGGATTTCCAGCCGGTTCTTGCCGGGCTTCAACGCGTGGCTGATGTCCGCGTGAAACGGCGGCTTCCACAACGTCCCGCCGCAGCGCTCGCCGTTCACAAATAACTCGGCGATATTTTTGACGACACCCAGGTCCAACGTGACCGTGGAATTTGATCCGCCAAATGCCGGGGGAAGGTCAATGTCCTTGACGTAGGTCGCCGTTCCCGAAAAATATTTTACGCCGGCGTTCTCGTTTTCCGTCCACGACGCGAGTTGATCCAACGCGATTCTGTCCGGCGCGCCACAACCGGCTGGAAAGCGAAGTTCCCACGCGCCGTTCACTTCAAGGACTTCCGGTTTCGGGGCTGGTGGTTTCTGCAAGCCCGGCCCACTGCCATCGGTGGCCTGGCGGAACACGACAAAAATCGAACCGCTGGGATCGAGGTCAAGCAGCACGTCCGTTCGCTGGTCGTTCTTCCGCCAGTGCGGAGCGGACTCCATCAGGCCGGTGTCGGCGTGCCAAAGTTCCGGCACGCGCCCGGCGACACGAAACGACGCGGTCACCGCAACCGGCTGGTCTTTTTGATTGGATATGAAATAGACATCAGCACTGTTTTCGCGCCGGTGAATCCAGCGGATGTCAGACGTCTCGCTCAACTGCACGTCGGGCTGGACCTGAATTTCCTTCAGCACGTCCGTGAGTTGCTTGCCCCAGATGACCTTTCCCTTGCCGAAGCGGTGTTCTTTCACGGTCTGGCCGTCGCAGTCGCCCCAGACTTCCTCACCGATCTTTTTGATTTCGGCATCGCAGGCCGGGTAATCCTCCAGGCCGGGAGTTTCAACCGGTTTCGGCCCGACGACGACCGCGCCGTCCTGCACGAGTTGACGCAGCTTGCGCGCGACCGGCACGGTCATGCTCCGCGATTCCGGCAACACCAGCACGCGATAGCTCATGCCGTCGGGCATGAGGAGTTTCCCGTCTTGAACGGTCATGCACGTGAGAAATTCCCGTTCGCCGCAGAGGTCGCCTGCGTATCCCGTCGGGCGGCTCTGGTTCTTGCGCCCACTCAGGTAGCAGAGGTCGCCGACAAACCAGCCTCGCTGCAAGAGGGACTGGCAACGCGTGAGATACGCGAACCATTCCGTTCCGGCATTTTCCCACCATGTCTGGCCGGGCGTGAATTGCGTGCCCCACTTGCCCATTGTCATGCCGGGCTTGACGTTTGGCCATGGATTCTGCGCGCCCGCGTGGAGCATGAACGCGTTGACACCCTCGCTGAAGGCACGATCCCCCACCGCTTTCAGCGAGTGTGGATCGTCCTGCCACGCGGACAGCGGCCAACAGGTGAATCCTTCCCCGAACACTAATGGCTTGCCCCAGATATGGGCCGCTGATGTGACGGGAAACACGC
>JAPLTZ010000104.1 GCA_026397895.1 Verrucomicrobiota bacterium
GTCAACAACCTCGCCGGCGTCCCGTCCATCGTGTTCGGCCTGTTCGGCCTCGGTTTCTTCATCAACTTCATCGGCAAAAACCTCGACGCGCTCCTGCACAACCCCGGCCCGGTCTGGGGCCAGCCTGCGCTCATCTGGGCCTCGCTCACGCTCGCCGTGATGACGTTGCCCGTCGTCATCGTCGCCACGGAGGAATCGCTGAAAGCCATTCCCGCCGGCCTGCGCGAAGCCAGCCTTGCGCTCGGCGCGACGAAGCTGGAAACGATCTGGCGCATCGTGCTGCCGCAGGCGCTGCCCGGCATCATGACCGGCGGCATCCTGGCGGTGAGCCGCGCGGCGGGGGAGGTCGCGCCGATTTTGTTCACCGGCGTCGCCTACTACATGGCGTCGTTGCCGCACAAGTTGAGCGACCAGTTCATGGACTTGGGCTATCACGTTTTTGTGTTGTCCACGCAGTCGCCGAACATCGAGCAGACGCGGCCCATCCTCTACGCGACGGTGCTGGTGCTGCTGGCGCTGACGTTCGCGCTGAACTTTGTCGCCGTGCTCATCCGCGCCCGCGTGCGCAAAAAACTCCGCGCCGGCCATTGATTTTATGACGGATACACTGATGCAAAAAATTTCCGTGACCGCGGCGCCGGCGGCGGCCGCCGGCGGTTCATCGCTCATCGAGGTGCGGAATCTCGACCTGTTCTACGGCGCGAGCCGGGCGCTGAAGGACATCTCCGTGACGCTCGGCGAGAAGGTGGTCACCGCGTTCATCGGGCCGAGCGGCTGCGGCAAGTCCACCTTGCTGCGCTGCTTCAACCGCATGAACGACCTCATTGACGGCGTGCGCATCGAAGGTGCGGTCAAAATCGGCGGGCACGACATCTACGGCGGCGACGTGGATGTGATCGAACTCCGCAAGCGCGTCGGCATGGTGTTCCAGAAATCGAACCCGTTCCCGAAGTCCATCTACGAGAACGTCGCCTACGGTCTGCGGCTGCACGGCGTGAAATCCAAATCCGACCTCGACGCCGCCGTGGAGAAAAGTTTGCGGCAGTCCGCGCTGTGGGACGAAGTGAAAGACCGCCTGCACAGCAGCGCGCTCGGCCTTTACGGCGGCCAGCAACAACGCCTCTGCATCGCCCGCGCGATTGCCATCCGGCCGGAGATCATCCTCATGGACGAGCCGGCGAGCGCGCTTGATCCCATCGCCACGTCGCGCATCGAGGAACTGATTCTGGAGTTGAAAAAGGAATTCACCATCGTCATTGTCACCCACAACATGCAACAGGCCGCGCGCATCTCGGATTACACGGCGTTTTTTTACATCGGCGAACTCATCGAGTTCGACACGACGACGAAGATTTTCACCAACCCCGCGCACCGGCAGACGGAGGATTACGTCACCGGCCGCTTCGGCTGAACCCATCATGCACACGCCCATCGAAAAAGAACTCGACGAGTTGAAACAGAAACTCCTCACCATGGCGAGCCACACGGAGACTTCCGTGAAGGAAGCCGTCGCCGCCCTCGTCAACCGCGACGACGCGCTCGTGCTGAAGGTCAAGGTCAACGACGACGTGCTCGACCGCTTCGAGGTGGAGGTGGACGAACTGGCCGTCTATCTGCTAGCCAAGGCGCCGCTCGCCACCGACCTGCGTTCCGTGCTCGTGGCGATGAAGATTTCCCAGAACCTCGAGCGCATCGGCGACGAGGCGAACAAGATCGCCAAGCGCGCCCGCGATCTGAACCGCGAAGCGCCGCTCAAGACCAGCCTCGACTTCGCCAAGATGGCCGAGACGGCGGGGCAGATGTTGAAGGGCGCGCTGGATGCCTTTGTGAACCGCAATTCCGCCGCCGCCCGCGCCGTCATCGAGCGCGATGCGGAGGTGAACGCCCTGAACAAGCAGGCGCGGCTGGAGATGGAGCAGTTGATGATGGCCAGCCCGGAGAACGTCCGCCGCGCCCTCAACGTGATGATCGCCGTGAAATGCCTCGAACGCATCGGCGACCACGCCACCAACATCGCCGAGGAGGTCGTTTATCTTTGCGAGGCCAATGACATCCGGCACGGCGGGAAGTGATTGTGCCGGCGGCGGCGCGGGCGATGATTTGGAGTGACTTTGATTTGAATCACGGGTAAATCCCTGCGATGAAAATCCTGGTCATTGACGACAAAGCGAGTCAATTGGCCGCTCTGGCCGAGATACTTCAGGGTTTCATTCCGGATTGCGAGACGGTGACCGCCGATTCGGGGCAGGCGGGGTTGGAACTGGCCCGCACCTGCCAGCCGGACACCATCATCTTGGATGTCCAGATGCCCGGGATGGACGGGTTTCAGGTTTGCCAGGCGCTCAAGGCCGACCCGGCCACCCGGCACATCCCGGTGATTTTCCTGACCGGCGAGGCGGCGGATTCCGCCAGCCGCATCCGGGGGCTGGAAATCGGTGGCGACGCTTTTCTGACCCACCCGATTGAAATGGGCGAGCTGATTTCGCAGGTTCGGGCGATGGTGCGCATCAAGCGCGCCGAGGATGTGTTGCGCGCCGAGAAGCTCTCCGTGGATTGCATGCTGCGCGAAACCCGGGAGCATGAGGCCGCCATCCTGCATACGGCGAGAGACGCGTTCTTTGTGATAGATTTGCAGGGCCGGTTTTTGGACGTGAACGAAGCCGCCGGCCAGTTGACGGGCTACTCGCGGGCGGAGCTGCTGCGGATGTCGGTCGCCGATTTGGAGGCCGACGAGGCGCCCGCCGAAATCGCCGTGCAGCTTGAGAAAATCAGACAGGCCGGCGATGCGCTGTTTGAACGCCGCTTCCGCCGCAAGGACGGGCGCATCGTTCATGTCGAGCTGAGCGTCAACTATCTGCGGAACTCCGAGGAACGGCTGTTCGCTTTTATCCGCGACATCACCGAACGCAAGCGGGCGGAGGAGTCGTTGCGGGAGAGCGAGGAGCGGTTCGGGCAACTGTTTGAGAACTCTCCGGTGGCCACCTGGCTCGAGGACTTCACCGCCGTGGCCGGCTGGATGCAGCAGCTCCGGGCGCAGGGCGTGACGGATTTGCGCGCCTTCCTCGGCGAACATCCCGACCAGATACAGCAGGCGCTCGGGTTGATCCGCGTGCTCGACCTGAACCGGGCCGCCGCGACCCAAAACGGTGCCCGCAGCAAACAGGAGCTGCAGGCGAGCCTGCCGCAGTTGATCCGGGATGCCACCTGCACGGCTTTCATCGGGGAGCTGGAGGCGCTCTGGCAGGGACAGACGAGCTTTGAGTTTGAGTCGCACAGCGTGCGGCTGGACGGCCGGCCGTTGGATCTGATCGTGCATGTGGATGTCCCCCGCAAAAGCGGGGTGCCGGATTACTCGCGCGTGATTGTCACCGGCACCGACATCACCGAGCGCAAACGGGTGGAGGAGGCGTTGCGGCAAAGCGAGGAGCGCTACCGCCATCTGTTTGACCGGGCGAGTGTGGGAATCATTCTGTTGTCGTTGGATGGGAAAATATTCTCGACGAACGAGGTGTATGCCCGGGCCCATGGTTACAGTCCGCAGGAAATGCTGGGGGTGAGTCCGATCGATTTGGACACGCCCGCATCCGCCAAACAGTTTCCCGAGCGGCTCCGCCGGATTCTGGCCGGGGAAACCCTGACCTTCGAGGCGGAAAACTATCACAAGGATGGCCGGGTCATCCCGTTCGAGGTGTCGGCGGGCATCATCTCGGTGGGGGGGCCTGCGACGGCATCCACGTCCTCGATCTCCAGGGAAATGTGGTGGAAGCCAATGCCGCGTTCGTCACCATGCTGGGTTATACCCGCGCCGAGCTGTTGCAACTCAACGTCGCCGACTTCGACGCACAACTCTCGCGGGCGGAACTCCTGGCGCGGATCGGCGCACTGACCCCGCAGCCGGTCATGTTCGAGACCCGGCATCGCCGCAAGGATGGCACCATTTGCGAGGTCGAGATCTACGCCGTCAGCCTCATGCTGGAAGGCCGCAAGCATTGCTACGCCTCCACCCGCGACATCACCGCGCGCAAGCAGACCGAGCAGCGCCTGCGGTTGCAGGGCGGCGCGCTCGAAGCGGCGGCCAACGCCATCGTCATCACCGACCGCGAAGGCAACATCGAATGGGTCAACGCCGCCTTCACCACGGTCACCGGTTACAGCGTGGCCGAAGTCGTCGGCAAAAATCCCCGGCTGCTCAAGTCCGGCAAACACGACCCGGCGTTCTACCAAAACCTGTGGGACACCATCTGCGCCGGAAATGCCTGGCGCGGCGAAATCATCAACCGGCGCCAGGACGGAAGTTTTTACACCGAGGACATAATGATCACGCCGCTGAAGGACGAGCGCGGCGAAATCACACACTTCATCGCCGTCAAGCAGGACATCACGCAACGGAAACTGCTGGAGGAGGAATTCCGCCAATCCCAGAAGATGGAAGCCTTCGGCCAGCTCGCCGGCGGCGTGGCCCATGACTTCAACAACATCCTGACCGTCATTCAGGGCGGCGCCGCGCTCTTGCAGATGAACCTGACGGCGGAAGACAAGGACCAGGCCATCCAACAAATCGCCCAGGCCGCCAAACGCGCCGCCGGCCTCACCAGCCAGCTCCTCTCCTTCAGCCGCCGCCAGATCATGCACGCCCGCCCGGTGGACCTCAACGAAAGCGTCACCGCCATGGGCAAGATGCTCCAACGCCTCATCGGCGAGAACATCACCCTCCAGACCCGCCTCCTCCCCGGCGGCGCGCCGGTGCACGCCGACCCCGGCATGATCGAACAAATCCTCCTCAACCTCGCCGTCAACGCCCGCGACGCCATGCCCGCCGGCGGCCAGCTCGGCATCACCTTGGAAAACCTCACCCTGACCCCCGCCGCCGCCGCCCTCCACCACCTCGCGCGCACCGGCAACTTCATCCGCCTCACCGTCCAGGACACCGGCGCCGGCATCCCTCCCGAAATCCTGCCCCGCATCTTTGAACCCTTCTTCACCACAAAGGACATCGGCAAAGGCACCGGCCTCGGCCTCGCCACCGTCCACGGCATCATCCAGCAGCACCACGGCTGGGTCCAGGTGGAAAGCGAGCCGGGGAAAGGCTCCACTTTCCATGTGTTCCTCCCGCGCCTCGCCGGGATGCACGAGATCCAGTCCGAGGAATACCGCGTCATCGAAGCCGCCAGCGGCCTCGCCGCGCTCGAGACGTGGCGCCAACACGGCCGCCAGGTGGACCTGCTGCTCACCGACATCATCATGCCCGAAGGCGTCTCCGGCTCGGAGCTGGTCGTGCAATTGCAGGCCGCAAAACCCGGGCTGAAAATCATCTACATGAGCGGCTACCCCGGCGAGGTCGCCGGACGCGGTCTGGAACTGGACGAAGGCACGAACTTCCTCCAGAAGCCGTTCACCCCGGCCAAGCTCGCGCAGATCGTCCGCGACTGCCTCGACGCCGCGTTGAAACTCTGAAAACCGCTTGCGTTCTTCCCGGCCCTGTGGGATTCTCATTTCGTTGTTTGGCGAAATGAGAAACAGTATGCGCGAGTTCATGACCCTCACCAAGGCGCTGTCCGACCCGAACCGGGTGCGGATGCTGCTGGCGCTCAGGCCCGGCGAACTCTGTGTCTGCCAGATCACCGAGCTGTTCGGCCTCGCGACCTCCACCGTCTCCAAACACCTCTCCATCCTCAACCAGGCCGGCCTCATCCGCTCGCGCAAGACCGAGCGCTGGGTCTATTACCGCCTCGCCGACAAGCCCGCGCCCGTCGCCGTCCGTGAGGCGCTCGACTGGGTGCGTAAGTCCCTCGCCAAAACCGACGAGGCCGCCGCCGACGCGAAACGCCTGAAGCGCATCATGAAAATGGACCTGGCGGAAGTCTGCCGCCGCCGCTGCCGCTGCTGAACCGCATGACCACGACATTCCACGACAAACACCACGCCGTCCGCGACCTCGTCCGCGATGGCTACGCCAAGATTGCCGCCGAAACCTCTGCCGGCTGCTGCGCCCCCGGCGTCTCCTGCTGCGGCTCCGCCCCGCAGGACGCCGCCAAGCTCGCGCGCGAACTCGGCTATTCCGTCGCGGAACTCCAGGCCTTGCCGGAAGGCGCGAACATGGGACTCTCCTGCGGCAATCCCGCCGCGCTCGCCGCGCTTCAGCCCGGCGAAACCGTCCTCGACCTCGGCGCGGGCGGGGGCTTTGACGTCTTCATCGCGGGCCGCAAGGTTGGCGCAACTGGCCGCGCCATCGGTGTGGACATGACGCCGGAAATGCTCGCCAAGGCGCGGCGCAACATTGCGAGCTATCGGGAACAGACGCAGTTGGACAACGTCGAGTTCCGCCTCGGCGAAATCGAGTATCTGCCCGTCGCCGACAACAGCGTGGACGTCATCATTTCCAACTGCGTCATCAACCTCTCGCCCCACAAGGAACAGGTCTGGCACGAAATCGCGCGCGTGCTCAAACCCGGCGGGCGCGTGGCCGTCTCGGACATGGCGCTGCTCCAGCCGTTGCCGCCGGGCGTGCTCAAACTGGTCGAGGCGCTGGTCGGCTGCGTGGCCGGCGCGGAGTTGGTGAGCGAAACAGAGCGCATGGCGCGGGCGGCGGGGTTGACGGACATCGTTCTGACGACCAAGCCGGGCTACGTCGAAGCGATGACGAGTTTTGAAGACCCGCTGTATCAGCAGATCGTGAAGCATCTGCCCGCCGGGGCGAAGCCATCCGATTACATCACCAGCCTGGAAGTTCAGGCGCGCAAACTGTGAATGCCAGCAAACATGTGGATGGGGTAATGACAGACCCTCGTAGCAGCCGAGGTGACGAGGCTCAAATCAAGACAACATCAGAGCCTCCTCACGTCGGCTGCTACAAGCTGGAAAAAAGACCGCTTCTTTTGGGCAGCGTCGTGCTGTTGGGCTGGGTGACGCTCTACCAAAGCCTCGCGCCGTTCGCGGCGTGGTTCACATATTCACTGCTGGGACTGACGCGCGGTTCGCACTTGGGCGCGGCGGTGGAGTTCTTTGTTTACGAATCGCCCAAGGTTTTGCTGCTGCTCACTCTGATCGTGTTCGGCGTCGGCATTGTGCGGACGTTCTTCACGCCGGAGCGGACGCGGCGGATTCTCTCGGGCCGGCGCGAGTCTGTCGGCAACGTGCTGGGCGCATTGCTTGGCATCGTGACGCCGTTCTGCTCCTGCTCGGCGGTGCCGCTGTTCATCGGCTTCGTGACGACGGGCGTGCCGTTGGGCGTCACGTTTTCGTTTCTCGTCTCCGCGCCGATGGTGAATGAGGTCGCGCTGGTGCTGCTGTTTGGGTTGTTCGGCTGGAAAGTGGCGGGCTTGTATCTGGTCACCGGGTTGGTCATTGCCATTGTCGCCGGTTGGGGCATCGGAAGGCTGCGGATGGAGAAGCACGTCGAGGATTGGGTTTACGCGACGAAGCCGGGCGCGGCGGGCGCGGACGAGGAGCTGGATTGGCCCGCGCGGATTCGCGCCGGTGGCGACGCAGTGAAGGACATCGTCGGGCGCGTGTGGTTTTACGTGTTGATTGGCATTGCGGTGGGCGCGGGCATCCACGGTTATGTGCCGGAGAATTTCATGGCGTCCATCATGGGCAAAGACGCGTGGTGGTCGGTGCCGCTGGCCGTGCTGCTGGGCGTGCCGATGTATTCCAACGCGGCGGGCATCATTCCCATCGTGCAGGCCTTGCTCGGCAAAGGTGCGGCGCTCGGCACGGTGCTGGCGTTCATGATGTCCGTCATCGCGCTGTCGTTGCCGGAAGCGATCATCCTGCGGAAAGTTCTCAAGCCCCGGCTCATCGCGACCTTCTTTGGCGTGGTGGCGCTGGGCATCATGTTGGTCGGCTTTCTTTTTAATTATATCATGTGAAAAATTCATCCTCCATGCAGTTGCGTCCCATCGGAATGATTCATTCCCCGTTCAGGGAATGCAAGGACATGCCCATTCAGCCAGCGATGGCCCAAGGTGTGACGGGAAGCATTCAGGTGTTCGATGAATTTGCGGCGGGGCTGAAAGACTTGGCGGGGTTTGAACGCATCTGGCTGCTGTTCTGGTTTCATCGTGCCGGATCGGCGCGGATGTCAGTGACGCCTTATCTGGATTCGCAGGAGCGCGGGCTTTTCGCGACGCGTGCTCCCTCGCGTCCCAACCCGATTGGCCTGTCGCATGTTCGTCTGCTGGCGGTGGAAGGCTCGATCCTCCGCGTAGCCGATCTGGACATGCTGGACGGCACCCCACTTCTGGATATCAAGCCTTACGTCCCGCGCTTTGATTGCTTGGAAGTGACGTGCTGCGGTTGGTTTGATGCCGTGTCGGCAAAAACTTGCGTCGCCGATGACCGATTTGAACGCAACAAATCCAAGCAAGGAAGAACCGCGTGAAACTCCAAATCCTCGGCACCGGTTGCGCCAAGTGCAACGCCCTGATGCAAGCCACGGAACAAGCCGCGCAGGCGCTCGGCCTGCAATACGAACTCGAAAAAGTTTCCGACCTGAAACAAATCATGGCGTTCGGCGTGATGACGACGCCCGCGCTGGTCGTGGACGGGCAGGTGAAGGTCAGCGGCAAAGTTCCTGCGCTGGTGGAACTCAAAGCCATTCTCCAACCAATGAAATAAAGGAATCCCATGAGCAAACGCACAAGAATCGGTTCGGTGGCGGCATTGATGATTGCCGTCGGGACCGCGCTGGCAATCATGCAGGCCAATCGCTCCTCGGTTTCGTGCGGTTCGGGCGGGTGCTGCCTGCCGTTGACCGGTCTGGCCGCTCTCGCCGGCAATGTTTCCACCAACGCGCCCGCCGCTCCGGCGGAAACCAAACCGTTGCCCAAGCTTTTGGACCTCGGTGCGGACAAGTGTGTTCCTTGCAAAATGATGGCGCCCATTTTGGTGGAATTGAAAAAGGAATACGCCGGTCGGCTGGAGGTGGAGTTCATTGACGTCTGGAAAAACGAAGCCGCAGGCGAGAAGCACAAAATTGCGATGATTCCCACGCAGATATTTTTCGATGCCGCCGGCAAGGAGTTGTTCCGGCACTCAGGTTTCTATTCCAAGAAAGACATCCTCGCCAAGTGGAAGGAACTTGGCGTGGATTTGACGGGTTCCAAGTAGCGCGCGATTCAACCCGGCGCCATAGCATCATGGAACAACTCTTCACCACCTTGAGCCACGCGGTCGAAGGCTCTCCCGCCATCGCCCTCGGCGCGGCGGTGGCGTGGGGTGTTTTGAGCATCATTCTCAGTCCGTGCCATCTGGCGAGCATCCCGCTCATCGTGGGCTTCATCAGCGAGCAGGGGCAGGTGACGGTGCGGCGCGCGTTCTGGACTTCCACGCCCTTCGCCGTGGGCATCCTCGTTACCATCGCCGTCATTGGCGCAATCACAGCGGCGGCGGGGCGGATGCTGGGCGATGTCGGGCGTTGCGGAAATTATTTCGTCGCCGTCATCTTCTTCGTGGTCGGGCTGCATCTGCTTGGCGCAATTCCGCTGCCGTTCTCCGGGGCAGGGCAGGTGGGGATGAAGCGCAAGGGCTACCTCGCCGCGTTCATCCTCGGGCTGGTGTTTGGCATCGCGCTCGGGCCCTGCACGTTCGCCTACATGGCGCCGATGCTTGGCGTCACCTTCAAGCTGGCCGCGACCAACTTCTTTTACGGCGCGCTGTTGCTGCTCGCTTACGGCGTCGGGCATTGCGCGGTGATTGTGGCGGCGGGCACTTCGACGGAACTGGTGCAGCACTTTTTGAACTGGAACGAGAAATCCAAGGCCGTGCGCGTCGTCAAATCCGTCTGCGGCGGCCTGGTGCTGCTGGGCGGCGTTTACCTGATTTACATTGCCCGCTGATTTCATTAACAACCCCACACTCGCATGAGCGACCAACCAACGAAACGTCTGGATTTTTTCGAGCGCTACCTCTCCGTCTGGGTGGCGCTGTGCATGGCGGCCGGCCTCGCCCTCGGCAAGCTGCTGCCGGAACTCACGCGCGCGGTGAGCCGGTGGGAATTCGGCCAAGGCTCGCAGGTGAACATCGCCATCGCCGTGCTGCTGTGGCTGATGATTTATCCGATGATGCTGCGGATTGACTTCCGCTCGCTCGGTGGCGTGGCGCGCAAGCCCAAGGGCCTGCTCGTGACGCTGTTTGTCAACTGGATCGTCAAGCCGTTCAGCATGGCGTTCCTCGCGTGGTTCTTCCTGCAATTCCTCTTCGCGAACTGGATCGCGCCGGAAACCGCGCGCAGCTACACCGCCGGCCTCATCATCCTCGCCGCCGCGCCGTGCACCGCGATGGTCTTCGTCTGGAGCTACCTCACGGACGGCGACCCCGCCTACACGCTCGTGCAGGTGGCGGTGAACGACCTCATCATGCTCGTCGCGTTCGCGCCCATCGTGATGTTCCTGTGCGGCGTGGCGAACGTCGTCGTGCCGGCCAAGGTGCTCGTCACGAGCGTCGTGGTGTTCATCGTGATTCCGCTGGCGGCGGGATTTGCCACGCGCACCGTGCTGCTGCGGACGCACGGGACGGACTGGTATGAGCGGAAATTCCTCGCGCGCTTCAAGCCCGTGACCATCTTCGCGCTGCTGGCGACGCTCGTGCTCATCTTCGCATTCCAAGCCGGGAACATCACGCAACGCTGGTTCG
>JAPLTZ010000085.1 GCA_026397895.1 Verrucomicrobiota bacterium
GAAGTGGAGGCCGGCGGGCAGACCTTGCGCGGCGCGGAGGCGGCGCACATGCAGACGGTCATCTCGCACAAGCCGCCGGCCCCCGGCGAGACTTACACCAACCGCCCCATCTTCACAGTCTCCCCGCAATGCCTCGCGCCCGACAACGGCCAGGGCACGGCCTATCTGCCGCCGACGTGCTGCGCCTACACCAGCTCCAACGACACGATGCACATCGTTGACGGACTGCCGCCGGGCACGACAATTCAATTGACGCCGACGAACCGGGATTTCGCCTGCCTGATTCCCGCCGGGTCGGGCGAATGTTTCGTCACCGACGACCACACGCCGACCAACGGCGAAATGCTGCAATACACCAGCACGCTGCAATTCGGTCTGCATGGCACGGGCGCGCTCGCCGGTTACAATCGCACCCTCACCATCCCCGGCGTCCAGTGCGTGACGCACAACAATCCCCGCACTCCCGGCACGCCGGTGCAGAGCTTCGATACCGACATGCTGCAAATGCAGGGACAACTTCCGCCCGGCGACCCGGATTTTGATCTACTGCGCATCACCGCCGGGAACAGCTTTGGCCTGCCCAGCCCCGGCCACACCACCATGACCCAGCAGCCGGGCGGCGATTGGGCGGTGGACAGCTTTTTCGACATCACCTACCGGATTGATTACATCGGCGCGCCCGGCGGCGCGTTGCCCGGCCATTCCGGTTCCACGACCGCCACGATCCGCATGAGCACCGGCAATGTTTGCAGCAACACCGCCCAGGGAATTCAACTGCTCACCACCAACGGCCAGCCTACCGGCATCTGGCTGATGCAGGAAACGCACACGCCCAATCCCGTCATCGAGGTGGACACGTTCAACTGCACCGCCGCGCAGATCACGCTCCAGTTGCCGAGCGGAAAATACGAAGTGGTGAACCTCTCCGGCCCCGCCACCGTGCATGTCCTCATCCCGCCGAACGGCCTCGCGGCGGACACCGACGGCGACGGCTTGGATCAGGTGCCCACGGAAATGGTCGCGTTGAATCTGGTTGGCAGCAGTTCGCTCGGGTCGGTGCTGGTGCGACTGGCCGCCAGCCAGCCCTCGCTCGGCGAAATCGAGGAGCAGGTCAACAAAAACCCCGGCACGCTCGATGTCCCGCCCTTCACCGCCACCGGCACCGCCAGCAGTTTCTTCGACGTGTTCTTTGAGATTCAAGTGGGCCAGCAGACGTTGCACGGCGCGGGCCCGGCGCACCTCATGGCGTTGCTCACGCACAAGCCGCCCGCCGAAGGCGAGACCTACGGCAATCCAAATATGCAGCCGATCCCGCTGCTCGACGCCAACGGCCAGCCTACCGGCATGATGTTGATTCAGGCCGCGCACACGCCCAATCCCGTGCGCCCACGGCTGGATGTGACGGTGTTGCCCAACCAGCAAATTCAAATCTGCTGGCCGGAACTGCCGCCGTGTTACCGGCTGCAGCACCGGCCGAAATTGGACCCCGATCCGGCCATGCCGTGGAAGGATGTGCTAACGCTCTCGCAATCCGCCAACGGCATGTCCTGCGTCACGCTGGATGCATCCGGCACTGTGGAATTTTTCCGGCTGATCCAGGATTGAAAATCTGAAAACCAAAACCGGGAGCGCATCTGCGGGAGCGCTCCCGGTTTCATTTTGGAGTTTCGCGAGGCATCTACTACTTTGCGGGGCTATTTGTATTGCGAACCTCAACTGCTGGCTGCGGTGGTAATTCTGTTCCTCGTTTAAGCAGTTCTGGAGGGTTAAATGAATAAATTATCCAGAAAAAAGCTGCAGCTCCACTTGCGCGAATACAATTTCTGTAGAAGTGGCTTTCCACCTGAAAAACTCCAGGGATGAAAGCGCCAGCGAAAGCTCCACCGGCCAAAGCTAAAACGACACGAAAGATGAAAAACCCTTGAGGTGTGTAATTTTTAACCCAAATACCAATTGCAAGTAACACAAAAATAATAACCATGGCTGCACCGCCCATAAGAATCTTTTCCCAATTTGTATATCGGACATTCATTGGTATTGGATGAGTGAACCCGCGAATCGGAAGGTTCACATTTGAAAAACGGTCTTTCAATAAATCAACTTGATCCGGGTTGTAATAAAACACAGCGCTCTGCATAGCAGAAAAGGCGTTGGAACTCGGCATTGGTTTGCCAGTCTCAAGCCTCGCGGCATCCGCCCAAATACGCTCGTAAAACCCCGGAATATTTTCCAATACATTTACCGCAGAGTTGGCCAGGTCGCCCGCCCACGGTTCGCCTCTTTTTCTGCGTAACAACTCGCAGTCAACAATACATCTTTCGACCGTGTTATAGAACGCAGTCGCCTTTCTATGTAATTCAGAAAGATGTTCCCGCTGCGTTTTAATAGGGTCGCTAGCATCACGGCTGGCATTTAACTTTCTTACCGCCTCTGAATACAAGTCCCTTTGGCTATCTATCTGCGCATTACACCGAACTGCAAATGCTGCGTCTGCGGACACAATTGGAAGTTATTTTTTCAGCTCGCTATTGATGTCGCTCAAATCCACTGCCCTAACAGTAATCGCATTTTGCTCGCCTGTGGCTTCGTTGGAAAAATTTGTTAACTGCGACTCATTAAGTTGATCGAGTTCTAAAACGCGTCCGGCAATTTTAGTCAGTTGTTCTTCAGTTACTATTTTGCCGGGCCGAATATTTGCCCGCAGAATACGTTTTATTTTTTCTTTATCTGCCATGGTGGTATTTCTTTCAAGGTTGAGTCGCTGGCGGTGTTATTGTCCAAACACCCAATAATGTCGAGAAGAAACCCGCTATGAATACTTCAAGCGGCGTGCAATCTCCTGCAACGCTTTCCGCAGTTCCGGGAATTGAAATTCAAATCCCGCCGCCTGCAACCGCTGGGGCAAAACCCGCTGGCCTTCGAGCGCGAGGCTGGCGTCCACGCCCAGCAGCGGCGCAAGCAACCGCACCGCAAACGCCGGCGCGGGCGGCGACCACGGACGATCAAAAACCCGCCGCAGCTCGCGCATGAACTCCGCGTTCGTGACGGGATTGGGGGCGGTGACGTTGAACGGGCCGCGCCAGTTCTCGTTCGCGAGCGCGGTGGCGACGACGGCTTTCAAATCTTCGAGGTGAACCCAGCTGATGAATTGCCGGCCATCACCGGTCGCGCCGCCGAGGCAGAGTTTTGTCAGTCGCGCCAACGGCTGGAGCGCGCCGCCGTCACGGCCCAGCACCATGCCGAAACGCAGGACGACGCAGCGCGTCGCCGGCAGAGCGGCGGGGTCCAGCGCGGCTTCCCACGCGCGGCAGGCTTCGGCGAGAAAGCCGCTGCCGGCGGGCGAGGTTTCGTCGCACACGGCGTCGCCGGTGTCGCCGTAAAAGCCGATGGCGCTGGCCTGGATCAGGACGCGCGGCGGCGTGGCGGCGCGTTGGATGGCTTCGGCGATGGCGCGGGTGGCGTTCACGCGGGACTCGATGATGAGCCGGCGGTTTTCCGGCGTGAAGACGCAGTTGATGTTTTTTCCGGTCAGATTGACAACGGCGTCCGCGCCGTCCACGAACTGCTCCCAGTTGCCGAGCGACCGCGCATCCCATGCCACTTCCTTCACGCCGTCGCGGCGCACGCTTGGCCGGCGCGTGAGCACGAGGACTTCATCGCCACGCTGGAGGAACTGTTGCGCGAGCGCGTTCCCGAGGAAGCCGCTGCCGCCGGCGAGGATGATACGTTTCATGATGTTTCCGGCAGTTCAACATGCGATCCGGTTGCAAGGCTGCTACGGCTGGCAAAGTTGACAGCCGGAGGATGACAAGTTGCAGGCAAATTGCGACTTGGAAATTTGCGGAAGGCAAAATAGGGCGAATGTCCGCCAAAGTCCGGGAAGCTCCCCGGGGGAGTTTCTGCCATCGTGATTTTGTCATCGGTGACGCCGAAACATGTTTATTGCTCATCACCAAATGCATCGCCGGTTTGCCTGAAAAATTTATGACCACCAAGTCCAGTTCCTCTCCCGCCACCAAAAAAACCGCCGTCTTCAAGACCATTGACGCCAACGAGGCCGCCGCCTACGTCGCCTACCGCGTCAACGAAACGATGGCCATCTATCCCATCACGCCGTCGTCGCCCATCGCGGAGTGGTGCGACCAGTGGGCGTCGGAGGGGAAGAAGAATCTCTGGGGCACGATTCCCGCCATCGTCGAAATGCAGAGCGAAGGCGGCGCGGTCGGCGCGGTGCACGGGATGCTGCAAACCGGTTCGATCAGCACGACCTTCACGGCGTCGCAGGGCCTGCTGCTGATGATTCCGAACATGTTCAAGTTCGCGGGCGAACTGCTGCCGACGGTGTTCCACGTCACGGCGCGCACGGTGGCGACGCACGCGCTCTCCATCTTTGGCGACCACAGCGACATCATGGCGTGCCGCACGACGGGCTGGGGCATGCTCGGCGCGGCATCGGTGCAGGAGACGATGGACTTTGCGTTGATCACGCAGGCGGCGTCGCAACGCTCGCGGCTGCCGTTCATCCATTTCTTCGACGGCTTCCGCACGTCGCACGAAGTTTCCAAGATCGAGATGCTCGACGAGAGCGTCATCCGCGCGTTGATTGACGACAAGCTCATCGCCGCGATGCGCGCCAAGGCGTTGACGCCCGACCAGCCGGTGCTGCGCGGCACGGCGCAGAATCCCGACGTATTTTTCCAGGGCCGCGAGGCGGCGAACGCTTTTTACACCGCCTGCCCGGACATCGTGCAGAAGGTCATGGACGAATTCACGGCGCTCACGGGCCGCAGTTACAACCTCTTCGACTACGTTGGCGCGCCGGACGCGGAAAACGTGCTCGTGGTGATGGGTTCGGGCTGCGAGGTCGCGCATGAAGCCATCGAATATCTCAACTCCCGTGGCGCGAAGCTCGGCCTGCTGAAAGTGCGGCTGTATCGGCCGTTCGACGGCAAGCGATTTGTCGAGGCGTTGCCCGCGTCGGTGAAAAACATCGCCGTGCTCGACCGCACCAAGGAATCGGGCGCGATGGGCGAGCCGTTGTATCAGGACTGTCTCACCGCGATCCACGAAAGCATGGCCAGCGGCGCGACGCACCTGAAGCGGTTGCCGAAAGTTCTCACGGGCCGCTACGGTCTGTCCTCGAAGGAATTCACGCCCACGATGGTCAAGGCGGTTTACGACAACCTCGTCGCCGCCACGCCGAAGAATCATTTCACCGTCGGCATCAATGACGACGTCAACCACACCAGCCTGTCTTACGACGCGGACTTTTCCACCGAGCCGGACAATGTCGTGCGCGCGCTGTTCTACGGCCTTGGCGCGGACGGCACGGTCGGCGCGAACAAAAACTCCATCAAGATCATCGGCGAGGAGACGGAAAACTACGCGCAGGGCTACTTCGTTTACGACTCCAAGAAGTCCGGCTCGATGACCGTGTCGCATTTGCGGTTCGGGCCGAAGCCGATCCGCTCGTCGTATCTGATCACCAGCGCGAATTTCGTCGCGTGCCATCAGCCGGGATTCTTGGAGCGCTACGAGATGCTCCGCAGCCTCGTGCTCGGCGGGACATTTTTGCTCAACACGCCTTACTCGAAGGACGAGGTCTGGGCGAAGCTGCCGACGCCGGTGCAGCAGGTATTGCAGGCCAAAAAGGCGAAGCTGTTTGTCATTGACGCCACCAAGGTCGCCCGCGAAAGCGGCATGGGCGGGCGCATCAACACCATCATGCAGGTCTGTTTCTTCGCGCTGTCCAACGTGTTGCCGAAGGCCGAGGCCATCGAAGCCATCAAATATTCCATCAAGAAATCCTACGGCAAGAAGGGCGATGAAATCGTCCAGATGAACCTCAAGGCCGTGGACAACACCCTGGCGCATCTCCACGAAGTGCCGGTCATGAACTGCAAGCTCAACGGCGCGGGCGAACTGCTCCCGCCGATCACGCCGAACGCGCCGCAGTTCGTGCGCGACGTGCTCGGCAAAATCGCCGCCGGCTTCGGCGACGAACTGCCCGTGAGCGCGTTCCCCAACGACGGCACCTTCCCGACCGGCACCACGCAATATGAGAAGCGCAACCTCGCGCTGGACATCCCCGTGTGGGACCAGGCCATCTGCATCCAGTGCATGAAGTGTGTGGCCATCTGCCCGCACGCCACCATCCGCGCGAAGATTTACGACGCGGCGGAATTGAAGAGCGCGCCCGCCACATTCAAGTCCGTGGACTCGCGCCTCCCGGAATTCAAAGGCCAGAAATTCTCGCTGCAGGTCGCGGCGGAAGATTGCACCGGCTGCATGTTGTGCGTGGACGTCTGCCCCGCGAAGAACAAGACCGAGTCGAAGCTCAAGGCCATCAACATGCGCCCGCAGGCGCCGCCCCGCGATGCCGAGCGCACGAACTGGGATTTCTTCCTCAACCTGCCGGAGCTCGACCGCCGCAAGGTCAAGCTCACCACGCTGCGCCAGCAGCAGGTGTTGCAGCCGCTGTTCGAATTCTCCGGCGCGTGCGCCGGCTGCGGCGAGACGCCCTACATCAAGCTGCTCACGCAGCTCTTCGGCGACCGCGCCGTCATCGCCAACGCCACCGGCTGCTCCTCGATCTACGGCGGCAATCTGCCGACGACGCCGTATTGCAAGAACGCCCAGGGCCGCGGCCCGGCGTGGTGCAATTCGCTGTTCGAGGACAATGCGGAATTCGGTCTCGGCTACCGCGTCTCGCTGGATCAGCAGATGCAGTTCGCCGGCGAACTGCTGAAGAAAATCGCGACGCAAATCGGCGACGATCTGGTGACGGCGATTCTCAACGCCGATCAGAGCGACGAAGCCGGCATCCACGACCAGCGCGAACGCGTCGCGGCGCTGAAGGCGAAGTTGCAGAAGCTGAATTCGCCCGAAGCCACGCTGCTGCTGACCCTCGCGGACAAGCTCGTGAAGAAGAGCGTCTGGATCGTGGGCGGCGACGGCTGGTACTACGACATCGGCTACGGCGGGTTGGATCACGTGCTCGCCAGCGGCCGCAAGGTCAACGTCCTCGTGCTCGACACGGAAGTTTATTCCAACACCGGCGGGCAGATGAGCAAAGCCACGCCGCGCGGCGCGGTGGCGAAGTTCGCGGCGGGCGGCAAACCGCTCGGCAAAAAAGATCTCGGCCTCATCGCGATGACCTACGGCCACATCTACGTCGCCAGCGTAGCGATGGGCGCGAAGGACGAGCAGACGCTCAAGGCCTTCGTCGAGGCGGAATCCTATCCCGGGCCGTCGCTCATCATCGCCTACAGCCATTGCATCGCGCACGGCATCGCGCTCGACGCTGGCATCGGCGAGCGGCAGCAGAAGCTCGCGGTCGAGTCCGGCCAGTGGCTGCTCTACCGCTACGACCCACGGCGCGCCGAACGCGGCGAGAATCCGCTCCAGATGGATTCGGCGGCGGCCAAGACGAAGGTGCAGGATTATCTGCTTTCCGAAAACCGCTTCAAGATGCTCACCAAGAGCAAGCCGGAGGATGCGAAGAAATTCTTCGCGCAGGCGCAGTCGGACGTTGACCGGCGCTGGAAGTTCTACCAGTTCATGCACGGCCGGAATTTGCTGGCGGAAAACGCCGCCCCGGCGGCCAAACCCGAGTCAACCGTCGCGGACTAAACGCAACTTAACCAATCAAAATTATGGACCTCACCACAACTTATCTCGGACTGAAACTCCGCACGCCGCTGGTGCCCTCGGCCTCGCCGCTGTCGGAATCCGTGGACGGCATCAAGCACATGGAGGACGCCGGCGCGTCCGCCGTGGTGCTGTATTCGCTGTTCGAGGAGCAACTGCGGCAGGATCGCTTCGAGCTCGCGCGGCACATGGAGCAGGGCACGGAAAGTTTTGCCGAGGCGCTCTCGTATTTTCCGGAGGCGGAACATTTCCACCTCGGCCCGGACGAATACCTCAAGCACATCAGCAAGGCCAAGGCGGCGGTGAAGATTCCCATCATCGCCAGCCTCAACGGCTCGTCCACCGGCGGCTGGACGGATTACGCCAAACAGATCCAGCAGGCCGGCGCGGACGCGCTGGAGCTGAACATCTACAACATCCCCACCGACATGAACCTCACGGCGGCGGACATTGAGCAGATGTATCTGGATATTTTGAAGGCGGTGAAATCCGAGGTCACGATTCCCGTCGCCGTGAAGCTGAGCCCGTTCTTCACGAACTTCGCCAACATGGCCAAGCGCCTCAACGAAGCGGGCGCGGACGGCCTGGTCTTGTTCAACCGCTTCTACCAACCGGACGTGGACTTGGAGACGCTCGAAGTGAAACCGAACATTCTCTTGAGCACGCCGATGGCCATGCGCGTGCCGTTGCGGTGGATCGCCATTCTCTACGGCCATTTGAACTCCAGCCTCGCGGCGACCAGTGGCGTGCATCGCTCATCGGATGTTTTGAAGATGCTCATGGCCGGCGCGGATGTGACGATGCTCTGCTCCGTCCTGCTCCGCCAAGACGGCGTGAAGCAGATCGGCATCATCGAGCGCGGTCTGGCGACATGGATGGAAGAGCACGAATACGAGTCCGTGAAGCAGCTCAAAGGCAGCCTGAGCCAGAAGAACTGCGCCGACCCGTCCACGTTTGAGCGCGCCCAATACATGCGCGCCATCTCCACCTACTACGTGCCGCCGGCCTGACCCAACCGGAGCGGCAGAGCCGTCGCGCAGCGTCTCCGTTAAAACTTGCCCCCGCCCGCGCAATCCATTTTGCTCAAGCGCGAATTATGCGCGGGCGCTTGAACACCTTTCAGCGGGCGATGCTCCAGTGGGACGCATTGCATCCGTATAACGCCATCCACGTCGTGCGGATTTCCCGCGCGCTCGACGCGGCGCGGCTGCAACTCGTCATCGAAACCACGCTGGAAACCCGCGGCCTCACCGGGCTGGTGCTGGACCAGCGGCGTGGCGGCTACGAATATCGCGGCGGCCCGGCGCGCTGCGAGATCGCGACCATCGCTCCCGGCGCACCGGCATTGGAGGAAGAAATCGCGCGGCAGTTGAACACGCCGTTCGCGCCCGCCGAGCCGTTCCGCCCGTTCCGCTTTTTCGTCGCGCCGGAAGTGGATTCCTTCCGGCTCGGCCTCGTCTATTTCCACGCCGTCGCGGCCGCCGAATCCATTGTGCGACTCGTCCAAGCCATGGTCGGCGCGTATTCGGGAAGCCCCGCTGCCGCGGCGGCGGGCGCGCTGGAGCTGCATCCGCGCCCGGTGAGCCTGCTGCGGCAGCCGGGATTGCTCGCGCGCAAGCTGCTCGCGCTGCCGGCGCAACTGCGGGACATGAAGCAATCCTTCCGCCTGTCGCATCGCGGACGCTACGATTTGATCAGCGGCTTCACCTTGTTTGCGCTGTCGCCGGAGCAGTGGCGCGGGCTGCGTGCGGCGGGAAAATCTTGGGGCGTCACCGTCAACGACCTGTTCCTCGCCGTGCTGC
>JAPLTZ010000381.1 GCA_026397895.1 Verrucomicrobiota bacterium
AACACCACGCCCACCGGCGACGCCGACGGCGACGGCCTGCTGAACATCGGCGAATTCGCGCTCGGCACTTCACCCATCGGCGGCAGCAGCACCAACGACCCCACCGCCGCGCTCGACGGGCAACATCGCCTTGCCCTCACCTTCAGCCGCGACCCCGCGCTCACGGATTTCGTTTACGAAGTCGAAGCGACCAGCGATTTGGGCGGCGCGTGGACGGTCATCGCCCGCAGCACCGGCGGCAACGCCACAGTGGACGTGGGCGGCAACACCAGCAGCGTGGTTGAAACCGTCACCGGCGCGCGGCGGCAGGTGGTGGTCACCGATCCGAGCACGGCGACGCGCCGGTTTCTGCGTTTGAAAATCACTCCGCCAGCCAACCCATGAATGCGCTAATCAACTATCCATGAATAAAATATCAACGCCCTCGGATTCAGCATCCAAATTAAACGGACAGTGGAATCGCCGCACGTTTCTCGCCAGCACTGCCGGCCTCACGGCGGCACTTGCCACCGGTCAGGCGCGCGGGGCAACTCCTGTTGCCGCCAAGACCAAAAGTTCACCCACCCCCGCTGGCGAACTCAAATTCCCGCGCGATTTCATGTGGGGCGTGGCCACGGCCGCTTATCAGATTGAAGGCGCGGCGAACGAGGACGGCCGCAAGCCCAGCGTGTGGGACACGTTCAGCCGCATCCCAGGAAACACCGCCAACGGCGACACCGGCGACGTGGCCTGCGACCATTACCACCGCTTCGAAGAGGACGTGAAGTTGATGGTTGAACTGGGCGTCAGGCATTACCGCTTCAGCATCGCCTGGCCGCGCATCGTCCCCGATGGGCGCGGCGCGGTGAACGAGAAGGGCGTGGATTTTTATCGTCGCCTCGCAGATGCGCTGCTCAAGCACGGTATCACACCGCACGCGACATTGTTTCATTGGGACAGCCCGCAGGCGCTGGAAGACCGCTACGGTTCATGGCGCAGCCGCGAGATGGCGAAGGATTTTGCCGATTACTGCACGGCCACGGTGCAGCGGTTGGGCGACCGCATCACGCACTGGATGACGCTCAACGAAATCCCCTGCTTCACCTATTTGGGCTACGGCGTGGAGAAGATGCCGTTTTTTGCGCCCGGCACGATTGTTAAGACAAAGCAGGAAGTCCTGCAAACGGTGCATCACGCGCTGCTGGCGCACGGGCTGGGTTGCCAGGCGATTCGCGCCGCCGCGCCGAAGACGTGCCGGATCACGGCTGTGGCCAACTTCGACGCCGTCATCCCGGTGACTGAAACAGCGGAAGACATCGCGGCGGCGAAACGCGCTTTCGTGGCTGATAAATATGTCGGCACGACGGTGATGCCGATGCTGACCGGCCGTTACAGCCCGGAGACGCTCGCCACGCTGGGCGCGGACGCGCCGAAGGTGCAGGTGGGCGACCTCAAGACCATCGCCCAACCGCTTGATTGTCTGGGCTACAATGGCTACACCGGACAATATGTGCGGGCCGCCGCCAACGAGTCCGGCTACGAGCTGCTGAAGCTGCCGAAGGATTATCCGAACATCGGCCCGTCGTGGCTGAAATTTACGCCCGAGGCGCTGTATTGGGGCGTGCGGATGATCAGCGACGCGCTCGGCAAAAAGGATTTGCCCATGTGCATCACCGAGAACGGTTGCGCCACCGAAGACACGGTCAACGAACGCGGCGAAGTGGTGGATTTGACGCGCATCATGTTCCTCAAAGCCTATCTGCGGAACGCCCAGCGTGCCGTGGACGAGGGCTACCCGCTCAAGGGCTATTTTCATTGGAGTCTCATGGACAACTTCGAGTGGGCAAGCGCTTTCACAATGCGTTTCGGCCTGACGCATGTGGACTATGCCACGCAAAAGCGGATTCCGAAGCAGAGCTTCCGCTGGTATCAGCAACTCATCCGGCAGAACCGCTGAACCGGTGATGAAATTCTTTGCCATCATTCGGCTGGCGCTGGCGTTGTTCTTGGCGATGGCCGGACAATCGTTCGCGGCGGAATACTCGTTGCACGAAGGCACGCTTTCCTGCGGCAGTAGCGTGGTGCTGGAACAAGTGCCGCCCACATTCTCGCTGGTGAAAGACTCGACCGGCGCGGGAGTTTTTCTGCGGCTGTCATTGCCTGAATCGCCACTGGGGCGCATCGCCGGATTGCGCCGTTTCACAAGCTGTCATCGCGATAGTCCTTTCTGGATGTCCCCTGCAACCGGCAGCAACCACGCCGACATCAAGCTAGCGACCCAATGGCTGCTCGCAGAAACGGGCACGAATGAATGTGTCATGCTCGTTACTCTCATCGCCGATCCGCTGTGCTTCAATTTAAGCGGCGATACGAACGGCCTGAAACTCACCGGCGAAACCGCCGATCCGGCAGTCCGCAGCGCCGGTGGCGTGGCGATATTTGTTTCGATGGGCAACGATCCCTACCAGATGGTTGAAACCGGAGCGCGGGCGGTGATGGCAAAGCTGCGCACGGGAAAGTTGCGCCGCGACAAGCCGACGCCGGATTTTGTGAATGACTTCGGCTGGTGCACTTGGGATGCGTTCTACAAAAAAGTTTCCCCCGAGAAGATTCGCGCTGGCTTGGAATCCTTCAAGGCCGGACAGATTGAACCCCGGTTCTTGATTCTCGATGATGGCTGGCAGGATTACCGGAAAATTCCGACCGGCGAGGAACAACTGGTTTCGCTCTCGCCCAATCAGGAGCAATTTTCTGGCGACCTGCGCCCGACGGTGCGCATGGCCAAAGACGAGTTCAAAATCCGCACGCTGCTGGTATGGCATGCGTTCCTTGGTTATTGGGGCGGCGTGAACGGCACGGCACTGCCGGACTACGACGTGCGCAATCAGGAACGCTCCTTCGGCCGGGGGATGCTGAAAATCCAACCAAACTGTAATACGCATTGGTGGGGGCACACGGTGGGCGTCGTGCCGCCGGATCGGATCGGTCAATTCTACGAAGATTACCATCGCCGACTCGCAGCACAGGGCGTGGACGGCGTCAAAGTGGATTCTCAGTCCATGATCGAAAGCGTGGCGCACGGGTTGGGTGGTCGCGTGGCACTGACACGCGCCTATCGCACGGCATTGGAAAAATCAGCGGCAAAACACTTTGACGGGCGGCTCATCAACTGCATGGCTAACGCGATGGAAACTTACTACGCCTCACCGCGCTCGACCCTCATGCGCACCTCAGATGATTTTTATCCGAAAAAACCAGCGTCGCACGGCAAGCACGTCTATTGCAACGCGCAGGTCGGGCTTTGGTTTGGCGAATTCATGCAGCCGGATTGGGACATGTTCCAGTCGGCGCACACGATGGGTTCATTTCATGCCTCCGCCCGCGCCGTCTCCGGCGGGCCGGTGTATGTCTCCGACGCACCGGACACGCACGACTTCGCCTTGTTGCGGAAACTGGTTCTCTCCGACGGCACGGTGCTGCGAGCGGACAATGTGGGGCGGCCTACGCGCGACTGCCTGTTCGCCGACGTCACCCGCGAACCGGTGCTGCTGAAGGTTTTTAATCACAACCGCGATTGCGCCGTCCTCGGCATTTTCAACGCCAACTATCACTACGCAGAAGCCGAGCGCACGACGATTTCCGGCGACGTCTCACCGTCGGATGCGCCGGATTTGCGCGGTAAACAGTTCGTGGGCTTCGCGCATCAGTCAAATCGCCTGTGGCAGTGCCGTCGCATGGATCGAGAACCGCTGAAACTTGCCGAAGGCGAGTGGGAAGTGGTTTCGTTCGCGCCGGTGGAACACGGCATGGCGGTGTTAGGATTGGCCGACAAACTGAACAGCACCGGTGCAATCATCAGCAAACACTGGGCGAAGGACGGCAGTTGCACCATTGAATTGCGTGACGGTGGAAAGTTTCTCGCGTGGTGTGCCACGCCGCCATCAAGTATTTCATGCAACGCCAAACGCCTTGAATTTATTCACGACGCAGCGAGCGGACGGCTCGAAGCTTCAGTACCGCCTAAAGGCGCGGGAAAGTTGACTCTTCGTTGGCAAATGCGGCTTCTTGATCTTTATAAAGAACAGATGCCAACACCGTGACGGTTGAAACGGAAAATTCAACGTGAACTTTTTTTTGGTCTTGCAAATGCCTTCAAATAATGACCGCAGCGCTGACGGCATCGCACCATCCAGTTGCCGCAGGCGGCGGGTATGTTCCCGGTGTTTGAAGAAACGCCCCGCACGATGCATCACGAACTCAGG
Organism: Verrucomicrobiota bacterium; assembly: GCA_026397895.1. Lineage (GTDB taxonomy): Bacteria > Verrucomicrobiota > Verrucomicrobiia > Limisphaerales > JAFMIX01 > JAFMIX01. The sequence goes on from JAPLTZ010000381.1 coordinate 4,242, forward strand.
GTCTTTACCGTCCTCTTTCGCCGCTGCTTTTAGTCCGACGTTCGTATCCTCCACCAGCCACCCTATCTACTTCGCCATGTTATCGAATGGGATGACCCGGCCATGTTCTTGCATATGCAGCTTCAGCCATTTCTCCAAATTGTCGCTAATTGACACCGCCGCCGGCTCGCTGTCTTCGCTTTTGCTGCCTTAACCTCAATAAACCGCTCTTCAAAGTGAGCTTCTGACCAATCCAACCGTTCAATTTCCGCCGTTCGCAACCCGGCGAACACACCAATGGCGATGAACGGTACGAGTTCCGGCCTAGAATGCGTTAAAACTGCACAACTTCCCACGGTGTGAAGATTGCGATGTCAGTTGGCTTCTCCTTGAACTTCGCACAAGTGAAAGGCCTTCGTGGTCTCGCGATAACCAGCCACGCTCCTTGCAGAACTTAAAAAATGCGCCAATTGTCGCATGCGCGTTGTTCTTGCTCCTGGGAAAAACTTCCAAGCCGCGTAAATTGTCTGCAATCTGCCCGCTCGTAACCGTTCGTAATTGACAGCAAAAACTCCGTTTTAGCGCCGTCAGGTAAACGCGTAGCACCTTCAGGTAGGTTTCGCTCGTGTCGTCTCGCTTCTCGACCACCCTAGTGGATGTGACGACACGGGGCACGGTGCTGGTGGTGGCCACGTGACCAATCAGATTGGTCACCACCTGCGACGCAATCACGCCGCGCCGCACCACCTGCCGCATCTGGATCTTCTTGCCGTTGGGATCAATTTGCGCGGCCACACACGGTTGCTGGATGTTTTCCAGAAAATGGGAGCGGGTCAAACTGGCCGAAAAAATGAAGTCACGTCAATTCCCTTCGTCATTCTAAACTCGTCTTTGGGCAATTGAACAATCAATGCATTCCTAAACAGGTTTTCTAAAACCATGATTATGTGAATAAATAACGAGAGTTCAGATAAATCTAGCTTGCCCCTTGAACCACATACTTTGAATCGCTATCTCTCAGCTTGACGAATCAGTCGCCAAGCTGAATTGATTAGGCATGCAACTAGATAAACTCACCATCAAGTCGCGGGAAGCAGTAGCAGAATCCCAGCACATCGCGCGTGAACATTCACATCAGGAGATGGATGGTGAGCATCTGCTACTCGCGCTGCTTGGCCAGACTGAAAGCCTCGTGCCGGAATTGCTAACGTGCGGAGGCGTCCTGCCCGCCAGGCTCCAGCCGGATCTGGAAAAGGAACTCGCGCGCCGCCACAAGATTCAAGGCGGCAACGACCCTTATGCCGGGCGCGACCTGCAAAAGGCACTCGACGCCGCGCAGTCCGAGGCGGGCAAGCTCAAAGATGATTACGTCAGCACCGAACATCTGCTGCTCGGCCTGCTCGACGAGCCGAGTCCGTCGCTCAAGAAGATTTTCTCCGCGCACGGTCTCAAGCGCGACGCGGTGCTCAAGGCGCTTGCGGAATTGCGCGGCAACCAGCGCGTGACCGACCAGCGGCCGGAGGGAAAGTTTCAGGCATTGGAGAAATACGGACGCGATCTCACGGCGTTGGCGCGGCAGGGCAAGATTGATCCCGTTATAGGTCGCGACGAGGAGATCCGCCGCGTGATGCAGGTGTTGACGCGCCGCACGAAAAACAATCCGGTGCTCATCGGCGAACCGGGTGTGGGCAAGACAGCCATCGCCGAAGGTCTGGCGCGGCGCATCGTTAGTGGCGACGTTCCCGAATCGTTAAAAAACAAGCGGCTCGTGGCGATGGATTTGAGCGCGATGATCGCCGGTGCGAAGTATCGCGGCGAATTTGAAGACCGGCTCAAGGCGTTCCTCAAGGAGATCACCGCGAGCGAAGGCAAAATTATTCTGTTCATCGACGAGCTGCACACCATCGTCGGCGCAGGCGCGGCGGAAGGCGCGACGGACGCGGCGAACATCATGAAACCGCAGCTCGCGCGCGGCGAATTGCGCTGCGTGGGCGCAACGACGCTGGACGAATATCGCAAGCACATCGAGAAAGACCCCGCACTTGAACGCCGTTTCCAGCCGGTGCTGGTGAACGAGCCGACGGTCGAGGCAACCATCGCGATTCTGCGCGGACTGAAGGAACGTTACGAAGTGCATCACGGTGTGCGCATCCAGGACGCGGCGCTCGTGGCTGCGGCGACATTTTCGCATCGCTACATCACGGATCGATTTTTACCGGACAAGGCGATTGATCTCGTGGACGAGGCGGCGTCGCGCATCAAGATGGAACTGGATTCCAAGCCCACTGAACTCGACCAACTTGACCGGCAGATTCTCCAGTTGGAAATTGAGCGCATGTCGCTCGCGAAGGAGAAGGACGATGCGAGCAAGGAACGGCTCAAGATCATTGATAAACAAGTCGCAAACTTGAAGGACAAATCCAAGGCGCTCACGGCGCAATGGCAGAATGAAAAGACGGCAGTCAATGCGGTGAGCATCGTGCTGGAAAAGAAGCTGGCGGCGATTGAGAAACAATCCACGCAGACTACGAAAACATCGTTGCTCCGTCAGGAAGTCACAGATGAAGACATCGCCAAAGTTGTCGCGGCGTGGACGCACATTCCGGTGTCGCGGATGCTCGAAGGCGAGCGAGAGAAGTTGCTCAAGATGGAGGAGCGGTTACGCGACCGCGTCATCGGGCAGGCGAAAGCCATCACGGCCGTATCCAATGCCGTGCGCCGTTCGCGCAGCGGACTGCAAGACCTGAATCGCCCCATCGGCTCGTTTATTTTTCTCGGGCCGACCGGCGTGGGCAAGACCGAGACCGCCCGCGCGCTCGCGGAATTTCTCTTCGACGACGAGCAATCCATGATTCGCATCGACATGAGCGAATACATGGAGAAACACACCGTCGCGCGGCTCATCGGCGCGCCGCCCGGCTATGTTGGTTACGAGGAAGGCGGGCAACTCAGCGAAGCCGTGCGCCGCAAACCTTACTCCGTGATCCTGTTCGACGAGATCGAGAAGGCGCATCACGACGTGTTCAACGTGCTCTTGCAAGTGCTCGACGATGGCCGGCTCACCGACGGTCAGGGCCGCACCGTGGATTTCAAAAACACCATCGTCATCATGACCAGCAACCTCGGCTCGCCCATCATCCAGAAATATTTCATGGACGGCCACACGGACAAGTCCGCGCATCAGGCGATGGAAGACAAGGTGCTGGCCGAGTTGAAGCAACATTTCCGCCCGGAATTCCTGAATCGCGTGGACGACGTGATCATTTTCCAAAGCCTCGACGAAAGCGAACTGGCGCGCATCGTGGACATCCAGCTCGCGAGATTGGAACAACGCCTCGCGCAGCAAAATCTCACGCTCGACGTGGACGCCGCCGCGAAGAAACTGCTGGCCAGCGAAGGCTACGACCCGCAATTCGGCGCGCGCCCGCTCAAACGCGCGATTCAAGAACACCTGCTCGACCCGCTCGCGACGAAGCTGCTGGCGGGTGAATTCAAGCCGGGTGAGAAGATCAAAGTCAGCGCGAAGGAGGGTGTTTTGGTTTTCCGAAAGAAATGAATTACCTTCCGACATCCAAACAAGCAGGCAACCGCATTGCCCAGACAGGTGAATTGGAGTCTTATTGAAAGTCCAATCAACCCATGACCTCCGCTATTTATCCTTGAATATACGGATTAAACATCCTATATTACCTGCATTATGGATGCGCTCATTCAACGTCCGCGAGTGATGGAGGCCCTGCGGCAAGCCTTGAAGCGGTCGCCGATTGTTGCCCTTTTGGGGCCGCGCCAATGCGGCAAGACCACCTTGGCTCACCAATTGACCGGTGCTGACAGTCATTTTTTTGACTTAGAAAGCACGCTGGATCGTCAGGCGCTTTCGCTCGTGGCAGAGCGCACGCTCGCACCGCTTCGGGGGATGGTCGTCTTGGATGAGGTTCAAACCATGCCGCAGCTTCTGCCCGTGTTGCGGGTGCTCGCGGATCGGCGCGAAACCCCCGCCCGCTTCCTGCTGCTGGGCAGTGCCTCACCTGATTTGATCCGGGGCGCGGCCGAGTCTCTGGCCGGCCGGGTGGCCTTCGTGCAACTGGGCGGTTTTGATGTGACGGAAACCGGGGTGGAAAGCACAGACAAGCTCTGGGAACGAGGCGGCTTTCCGCGCTCATTCCTGGCTCCGGATGACGCCGGGAGTTATGCGTGGCGCCAGGATTTTATCGAGACGTTCCTCAGCCGGGATGCGGCGCGGTTTGGCATTGCCCTGCCACCCGAGGGATTGCGGCGATTCTGGACGATGCTCGCCCATCTGCATGGCGGTTCACTTAATGCGGCGGAACTGGGGCGCGCGTTGAATCTCGACCAGAAGACCGCGAGTCGCTATGTGGACATCCTGTGCGGCGCGTTTCTGGTGCGCCGCCTGCCGCCGTGGTTTGAAAACACCGGCAAGCGGCTGGTGAAAGCGCCCAAGATATACCTGCGGGACACCGGGTTACTGCATGCGCTGCTGGGATTGCGGACGCCGACGGAGGTGCGGTCACATCCGCGCCTCGGCGCGTCGTGGGAGGGTTTTGCCTTGGAACATACCATCGGCCTATTAAATGCGGAACGGGACGCTTATTTTTGGGGAACCCATGGCGGGGCCGAGTTGGATCTGCTCATCACCCGGGGCGGAGCCAAGATCGGTTTTGAATTCAAATTCACCGAGTCGCCGGCCACCACCAAATCCATGCGCGTGGCGATGACGGATTTGAAGTTGAAACGGTTGTTCGTGGTTTATCCGGGCACGCGCCGATTTGAATTGGACGACGACATCATCGCGTTGCCGCTGGCGGGGCTGCTCGCAGAAGCCACGAGCTTGTAAATGCATATTTTTACCTGCCAGTAAAACTGCCAGTAAGAGTACCCTCGGAGCAGGTAAAAGTAGTGACCGAGCAGCTGCCGAGTAACGCTTGACAGGGCCTGAAAACATTGCAAAATGCTCATGAATTCAACTGAATTCCAGTCCGATTCCGACCCTCGCCTCCAGCCTAGAGCCTGTCATGCACTTTTGGCAAACAGGGAGTTCAGCATGAGCATGGCGAAGGCGAGCCAGTGATAACCTGACAGTGGCCTTGCCTCGATTTGGTGGACAGGAGTCATGTGAATGTGTGAGCTAGGGAGAACACACATGAAAACAGACCAAACCACCACCAAATACAAACGCTACGACGCAGCCTTCAAGCACTCGGCCGTGGAGCATTGGATGCTCAGCGACAAGTCCGCCCGGATCATCGCCGGGGAACTGGGCATCAATGAGCAGAGCCTGCATAAATGGAAGCAACAGTTCAAGGTGCTGCCCGCCGGTCAGGTCGCCGGGACGTTGGAGCAACTGCAAGCGGAGAACCGGCGGCTGCAACGGGAGCTGCATCGGATGATGCAGCAGCGGGACATTCTAAAAAAAACCTTGGGCATAATCTCCGAACCGCCCGGCAACGGTTTGAGCGTATAAAAGTGATGCAAACGGAGTATCCCATTGACCAGTTGTGCGCGACGCTGGCCGTCACCCGCAGCGGCTACCATGCGTGGGCGCGCCGCGCGCCGGGCGTCCGCGCCCAGGCCAATGCCGCGTTGCTGCCACTCATCACGCAAGCCCACCGGGAAAGCCGTCAGACCTACGGCAGTCCCCGCATCCGGAGCTGGCTGCGAAAACGCGGTCGGCATTGCGGGCGGAAGCGTGTTGCCAGATTGATGCAGGTGGCCGGGTTGAACAGCCGGCCCCGCCGCCGCTTCCGGCCGGTGAGCTTGACCGACAGCAATCATAATTTGCCGGTAGCCCCGAATCGGCGGCGCGAACTGGGGTTCCCGCAGCAACGGGATGCGGTCTGGGTGGCGGACATCACCTATGTCGAGACGGGGGAAGGCTGGTTGTTTGTGGCCGGAGTTTTGGACCGCTGCACGCGCCGGTGCGTGGGCTGGGCCATGGCTGATACGCTGGCCACCACGCTGCCGTTGGCGGCACTGGATATGGCGCTGAAACAACGCCGCCCCACGGCCGGCCTGGTGCATCACCCGGCTCGCGGCGTGCAATATGTCAGCCGGGCCTACCGGCAACGGTTGGCGCTGGCGGGCGTCATTCCCAGCATGAGCCGCCCGGGCAACTGCTACGACAACGCCGCCATGGAAAGCTTCTGGAGCAGCCTCAAACG
>JAPLTZ010000393.1 GCA_026397895.1 Verrucomicrobiota bacterium
ATATCGGTTTGAAGTGGTTTCAATTTATCCGCAGTTGCCGGGCATCGAGCGCGACCCGCTCTACGACGGTTTCCGCCGCGATTACCTGAACCTCTTCCAAGTCAACCCGCGCGTGCAGATGCTCTGCAACAATTCTTCCAGCGATCCCTGCACGTTCACGTTGTTTCTGTATTCCGAACTCGCTCCGCACGCTCCCCCGCTGGCGGACGGCCTCACCTGCCTCGACCTCGTGCGGATGACTCTTGACCGCTACCTCGCCGGCGCGAAGGGCTATGGCCAGGTCGGATTTGACCGCAGCAGCGGCGCGGACGTCGCCGGCTGGCGCACGCCGTGGACTTCGGCGGACTCGCTGCCGTCGCTGCTCATCGGCGCGGGCAACTACATCAACGGCGCGCACGATACTAAATGGGCGCGGACCAACTACGACAAGCTCGCTACATGGGCACGCGAAATGATCGCCACCGACAAGAACAGCAACGGCCTCATCGAATATCCGGCCAGCGGGAATTATAACGACCGTCCGTCCAGCACCCGCCGCCCGGCGAACTGGTGGGACACGATCAATTTCGGCCACGAGGACGCCTACGCCAACGCGTTGGCCTACCACGCGCTAAAAATGATTTCCGGCATCGCCCGCGACGTGCAGCGCGAGGACGACGCAAAATATTTCCAGGCGCAAGCCGCCAAGCTCCACGCCGCTTACGCGCCGACGTTCCTGAATCCCGCGACCGGCGTGCTTGCGGGCTGGAAGAGCGCGGATGGCGAGTTGCATGATTACTGGTTTACGTTCGTGCAGGGCGTCGCCATCACCTACGGTTTGCTCAACGACAAAACCGCCAACGCCGTGATGGACCGGCTGCTGGCGAAGATGCAGGCCGTAGGCTACACGAATTTTTCCATCGGCCTGCCCGGCAGCCTCGTTCCCATCAAGCGCGGCGACTACATATTCGATAAGACGAAGCCGGAGTTGTATGGCGAGCCGCGCCTCGAAGACGGCAGCGACGGTTTTCAATTCTACCAGAACGGCGGCGCGACCGGCTGCTGGACGTATTACACCATCAAGGCGCTTTACCAATTGGGGCGCGCGACGGATGCACGGCGGATTTTTCATCCAATGCTCGCGGGCTACGCGGCGGGAGATTTTCAGGGCTTCGACGCGCGCGGCAAATCGCGCGACTGGCGTGACTGGCAGGGCGGCGGCCACGGCTACGAAGGTTTGCTCGTGGACAATTACCACGCCCTGCTCGCCGTGTTGGATGATGTGAAACCGTCGCATCAAAAATCGAACGCCATTCCCCCTACCCACGATTGACATGAACAACGCACTCCCACTCCGTTCTTCCATGCGCCGGATGCGCCACGCCTCCGCCGCAGTTTTCATCGGAGCGATTTTGCTTTCACCATCCGTCCGCGCGCAGGCCGTCGCCACTTGGAACGGCGAGTGGCCGCCCGCCGGTGGCGCTTACAACACCGCCGCAGGCGCGGACCGAAATGCACCCGTCTCCGCGACGGTGGACGAGCCGACGCACACCATCACGCTGCATTTGTATCGCGCGGGGACTTACGACATTTACCGCAAGCTCCGTAACGACACCAACTGGGGCGTCAAGCTCGCTACCACTTCCACCACCACCTACGCCGACACCACTGCCGTTATCGGCGTCGCCTACGAATACAAGTTCTACCTCACGAGCTACGATGTTTCCGCGAACACGACCACGGGCTGGCCGGGGGATCTTTATGGCAATTTTACCAAGCCCTATGGCTACATCATTGCCGGCATCAACGTGGACACGACCGCCGCGCGCGGTCGCGTGGTGCTCGTCGTCACCAGCACCATTACCAACGGCCTACCCGCGGAACTGGAAACTTACAAGCGCGACCTCGCGGCGGACGGTTGGACGGTGGACACCATCAACGTGACCGCCGCCACAAATTACAGTGGCACGGGCAACTTGCATCAACCCATCCGCACGCAGATTCAAGCCCTCAACACCGCGCATCCTGGCGAAATCAAAAACATCATCCTGTTTGGCAAAGTGCCCGTGCCCCGTTCCGGCAGCGCATGGTTTGGGACACGAATTGACGGACATAGTTACACCGGGGCGGAGACGGCGGACGCCTACTATGCCGACATGGATGGCACTTGGACGGACACCATCACCACCGACCCATTTCTGGTTTCAACTTATCCCACGACTCACGGAGTAGGAACGGACCGCTATAACGCCCCCGGCGACGGGAAGTTCGACTTTGATTTAGTCAGTGAAATCGGCGGCAACGGCAAGATCGAGTTCGGGTTGGGGCGTATTGATTTTTCACTCTGCGGCGGCGGTGAGATTCCCAGCACGCGTTCGTATCTCAACAAGCTCCACCGCTACAAAACCTGCGCGGCGGATTATCGTCCGGGCCGCAAAGCCGCCATCCGCGAGGGCTTCGACAGCGTGAACGAAAGCGGCTGGATGGCCTACTCGTCACTGCTCGGGCCGGGCAACATCGTGGCGATTGACAACTCCGGCGGCGTGGGCGGCTCGACTTTTCCCGCCGCGAATCCCCGCCTGCCGCAAGACCCCACCGGACGTCTCGATCCCGACGGACTTTACACCACCACGAACGGCCCGTTTCTTTTCTACAGCAAAGGCAACGACTCCATCTTCGGCATTGACACCGGCAGCAAGGCGGTTTTTTGCACCGGCTATCAAAGCCTCTGGGGCTGGTGGGCCGAGAATAGCGGCATCGCCAACCGTTGCGCCGAGCAGGACAACTTGACATTAAGCTGGACGTGGCAGGGCTGGAGTGACCGCTTCTTTTATCATCGCCTCGCCTTCGACGGCGACATGGGCGACGTCTGGCGCACGTCGCTTAACAACGTGTCCTACAACGACGCTGCCGCCTCGGCGCTCAACAACTACGCAGGCAACCCTCCTCCAGGTCTATATCCTTATACTTGGAGCAACTCCACCGATAGCAACCTCGTCGGCGTGGTCGTTGACCGTAGTTCCAGTCCCTACGGCCCGTGGACGCGACTCACGCCCACGCCCATCGTCGCCAGCACTTATACCGACACATCCGCATCCGCCGGCGAATGGACGTATTCTGTCCGCGCCGTGAAATTGGAAACCACTGGCAGTGGCACTTATCTCAATCCCAGCATCGGCGCGACCATCACCGTGCGCACCGCTTCCCCCGCGAGCACGCTCGCCATCGCCACGACCACCTTGCCCGCCGCCGCGTGGCAGACCACGAACGGTGTCACGCTAACCGCCACCGGCGGTAACCCGCCCTACGTCTGGACACTCGCCAGCAACTCGCTGCCCGCCGGACTCACCTTCGCAGCCGACGGCACGCTCGCGGGCAAGCCGTTACGCAACGGCACTTACCAACCCGTCTTCCGCGTCACCGATTATCGCGGCACAACCACACAAGCCGTGTTCAACCTCAACGTCGCCGCCTACCGCACCGTCACCGTCGAAGCCGAGGCCGATTCGCTGACACTGCCCGGCCTGGCAACCTATAACTATGGCATCGCCCGCACTGTCGCCATCAATTCGCCGAACAAGGCTTTCCTCCGCTTCACGCTACCCGCGCTGACGAATAGCGACCGCCTCATCGCCGCCCGCCTGCGGCTCTCGTCTGATCCTGTAGGACTGCCGCTGAATTCAAT
>JAPLTZ010000181.1 GCA_026397895.1 Verrucomicrobiota bacterium
ATCATCCGTTCATCAAGAAGTTCGTCGAGGAACGCGAACTCACGCTCATGCTCGTGGTGGACGTGAGCGGGTCGGGCCTGTTCGGCTCGCGCGACCAGTCCAAGCGCGAACTCGCCGCCGAGATCGCCTCCGTGCTCGCCTTCTCCGCCATCCGCAACAACGACAAGGTCGGCCTCATCCTCTTCAGCGACGAGGTGGAGAAATTCATCCCGCCGCGCAAAGGTCGCGGGCACGTGCTGCGGGTGATCCGCGAAGTGTTGTTCTTCGAGCCGAAGAAACGCGGGACGGACTTGAACAAGGCCCTGGAATTTCTCATGCGCGTGCAGTCGCACAAGGCCGTGACGGTGGTGGTGTCGGACTTTTTGGAGTGCGGCGACACGTCGCCGCTTTCGACTGGGAGACATGTCTCCCAGTCCCAAAGCGCGGACATGTCCGCGCACTCCAAAGCTGTCGGGCCGCTATCTAAGGCCACGCAGACCGCGCTGCGCCAAACTAACCGCAAGCACGATGTCGTAGCCGTGCAGATCACCGACCGCTACGAACTGGAACTGCCCGCGCTCGGCCGCCTCGTGCTGGAAGACGCGGAGACGGGCGAGGTCGTGGAACTGAATACCGCGAGCGCCAGCAGTCGCGATGCCTTCGCGCTGCGCCAGCAAAAGCAGATTGGCGAACTCGCGAAACAGTTCCGCTCGTCGGGCATTGATTCCATCCAGTTGCGGACGGACGTGCCTTACGGTGCAGCGCTGGGGAAATTTTTCGAGACGCGCGAGAAGCGGAGGCTGCGAGGCTGATATGGCTTTAGTCGTGACCAACTCAACTCCCGCAGCGACGCCCGCCTCGTCGCCGCTCGTGGACATCCGCGAGATTAAGCCGCCGGTGGAGATCCCGAGCGGCTACGAGTGGCTTTGGTGGGTGCTTGCAGCACTGGCCATCATTGTAGCGGGTTATCTTCTTTGGAAATGGTGGCAGAAGCGCAAGGCGCAGGCGGCCATCGTGCCGGTCGTGCCAGCGCATGTGCGGGCAAGGGAGAAATTGCGGGCGGCGCTCACGCTCATCGCGCAGCCGAAACCGTTTTGCATCGCGGTGTCGGACGCGGCGCGGGCGTATCTGGAGGAGCGGTTCAGCTTCCACGCGCCGGAGCGGACGACGGAGGAATTTTTGCGCGAGTTGAGCGCCACGGATCTGCTGACGAAGCCGCAGAAGCAAAGTCTCGGCGGCTTCCTGGAAAGCTGCGACTTGGTGAAGTTCGCCAAATACGAGCCGGGCGAATCGGAGCTCCGCGAGCTCTACGGCTCGGCGACGCGGCTGGTGGATGAAACGGCTGAAACAAAAGCTGAAAACAGAAATCAGGAAAGCGGAAAAGAGCCGCGCCCCGAAACCCCAGACGCCAGACGCCAGACACCAGACGCCAAATGACCTTCGCCCATCCATATCTTTTGCTGCTCCTTCTCCTGCTGCCGCTCGCGGCGTGGCTCAAGGGGCGGCGCGGGCCGGCGTCGGCGTTCCTGTATCCGTCGGTGAAGCTGGCGGAAGGCTTGACCAGCGCGACGCGGTCGCGCGTAGGAACTTTTCTCGCGGCGATGCAATGGCTGACGCTCGCGCTGTTCATCATCGCGCTGGCGCAGCCGCGTCACGACCGCAGCGAGACGAAGGTCACGGCCAGCGGCGTGGACATCGTGGTGGTGTTCGACATGTCGGGCAGCATGCAGTCGGAGGATTTCGAGGTGCGCGGCGGGCGCGTGAACCGGTTCAACATGGCGCGGTCGGTGTTGGAGGGCTTCATCGCCAAGCGCCCGAACGACCGCATCGGGCTGGTGGTGTTCGCGTCGCAGGCCTACATCGCCACGCCGCTGACGCTGGATCATGATTTCCTGCAGCACAATCTGGAGCGGCTGCAGATCGGCAACATTGACGCGAACCAGACGGCAATCGGTTCGGGCTTGAGCACGGGGCTGAACCGGCTGCGCGACCTGAAATCCAAGAGCAAGATTGTGATTCTGATGACCGACGGCGTGAACAACGCCGGCAAGATCAGCCCGCTGACAGCGGCGGACGCGGCGCGGGCATTGGGCGCGAAGGTTTACACCATCGGCGTGGGGATGCGCGGCGAAGCGCCGATGCCGGTTTACATGAACGGCCAGAAGGTCGGTTACCAGCCACAGGCGGTGGACATTGACGAGGATACGCTCACGGAGATCGCGAAGCGGACGGGCGGAAAATATTACCGCGCGGACAACACGGAAAATTTCAAGGCCATCTACGCGGAGATTGACAAGCTGGAAAAGACCGAGGCGACGATCAAAAAATACGCGCACTACGACGAGCTGTTCGCGTGGGCGCTGCTGCCGGGGCTGCTGTTGCTGCTCGCGGAGATCGCGTTGGGCCAAACCGTGTGGCGGAGGTTGCCATGAGATTCGAGCATCCAAACATCCTGTGGTTGCTGGCGGTTGTCGTGCCGGCGTTGGTGGCGTTTTTCTGGTGGTCGTGGCGCGAGCGGCAGCGGTTGGTCACGCAATTCATCGAGGCGCGGCTGTTGCCGGCGTTGACGGTGGGCGTCTCGGCCACGCGGCAGAAGCTGCGCATGGCGTGTGTGATTCTCGCCGTGGCGCTGGTCATCGCGGCGCTGGCGAGGCCGCAGGTGGGTTTTCATTGGGAGGAGACGAAGTTGCGCGGGCTGGACATCGTCGTGGCGATTGACACTTCCAAGAGCATGCTTGCGACGGACATCAACCCCAACCGCCTCGCGCGCGCGAAGCTGGCCGCGCTGGAGTTGATGCAGGTGGCGAAGTCCGACCGGCTGGGGCTGGTGGCGTTCGCGGGCAGCGCGTTCCTGCAATGCCCGCTCACGGCGGACGACACGGCGTTCCGGCAGAGCGTCGAGGCGCTGGACGTAAACATCATCCCGCAAGGCGGCACGGCCATCGCGGAGGCCATCAACATCACTTCGACCGCGTTCAAGGAGGGCGACAGCCACCGCGTGCTCGTGCTGTTCAGCGACGGCGAGGACAACGACGAGGGCGCGCTCGCCGCGGCGCAGGCGGCGGCGAAGGACGGCTTGAAAATTTTCACCATCGGCGTCGGCACGACGGAAGGCGAATTGCTGAACCCCAGCCTCGTGCGCGACGAGCACGGCAGCGTGGTGAAGTCGCACCTGAACGAAAAATTGTTGCAGGACATCGCGCAGGCGACGGGCGGGTTTTACCTGCCGCTGCGCGGGGCGAAGACGATTGATACGCTTTATGAAAAGGGGCTGGCGGCGCTGCCGAAAGCGGAGCAGTCGGCGAAGCTGGTGAAGCGTTGGCACGAACGCTTTCATTGGCCGCTCGCGGCGGCGATTCTGCTGTTGCTGCTGGAAATCCTCTGGCCGGAGCGGAAGAAGTCCAAAGTCCAAAGTCCAAAGTCCAATGGCGCGGCGACGGCGGTCGCACTGTTGATTTTGTCGCTGCCCATCGCTGCCGCTGCCTCGCCGCGCAGCGCGCTGAAGGATTATCGCTCCGGCAAGTTTCCCGCGTCGCTCGTGGAATACGAGCGGCTCATCGAGAAGGACAAGACCGGCGACCTGCGGTTGCAGTTCAACGCCGGTGCGGCGGCGTATGGCGCGACGAATTACGACGCGGCCATCCGGCATTACACCGCCGTGCTGCCCGCGCGCGACGTAAAGCTGCAGCAGGCGGCGTATTTCAACATCGGTAACGCGCTGTTCCGGCAGGGGCAGGCGGCGAAGGATTTGGACGGCATGCAGGAGCAGTGGGAAAACGCCATCAAGTTCTACCAATACGCCGCCACGCTCGACAAGACCGACCGCGACGCAGTTTACAACCTCGCGTTTGCAAAGAAGTGCGTGGAGCAGATCGTGGCGTTGCGCGAGGCCGCGCGCCGGGCACGGGCGGCGGCGGACAGCGCCACACGCCAGCGGCGCTATCATGAAGCGCTGGAAATCATGCAGCCGCTCGTGCAAAACAATCCCACGGCGAAGCAGTTCGAGGACTTCGTCAAAAAACTCAAGGACATCGATGACATTGCGACTCCTCATCAGCCTTAACCTGCTGCTCGCACTGGCTGCCGCGCGCGCCGAGACCGCCGACGATTTCTTCCACGGCGGCGCGATGAATTATTTCTCCAACAACATCCCGCAGGCGCTGACGGTGGTGACGAACGGCCGCGCCCAGTTCCCCGACGATGTGAAGCTCAAGAAGCTGGAAGAGTTGCTCAAGCAACAGCAAAACCAGCAGCAACAGCAGCAGCAGCAAAATCAGCAGGACCAGAAAGACCAGCAGGACAAAAAGGACGAGCAGAAGAAGGATCAGGACAAGAAGGGCCAGCAGCAACCGCAGCAGAACCAGCAGCAAAAACAGGATCAGAAAAAGCAGGACGACAAGTCCAGGCAGGAACAACAACAGCAGCAGTCTCAGGCCAAGGCCGGGCAGATGACGCCGGAGCAGGCCAAGCGCCTGCTGGATGCGCAGAAGGGCAACGAATCCGCGCTGGTCTTCCGCCCGCCCGACAAGCCCAAGGACGACTCCAAGCCGGTCAAGGATTGGTAGGCGATTCTCCGTCTTGCCCGCGCCCGGTTTGTTGGCGACAATCCCGCCGCAACACCGTTGTGGAAAACAAGCCCGACCATCGCCCGCCCGCGCCGTCCGCAGTCGCCGATTGCTGGGACCAGATCGGCGTGCTCGGCGGCGACCGCAGTTGCCCGGAACTGGAGCGGTTCGGGCATTGCCGCAATTGCCCGACCTACACCGCCGCCGGCACGAAGCTGCTGGATCGCCCGCTGCCCGCCGGTTATCGCGAGGAATGGACGCGCCGCTTCGCCGAGGCCAAGGCCGACGCGGCGGCAGGCAAGGAATCGGTGCTCATCTTCCGCGTCGGCCACGACTGGCTCGCGCTGCCCACGCCGGTGTTTCAGGAAGTGGCCGAGCGTCGCCCAATCCACTCGCTGCCGCACCAGCGCAATGCGGCTGTCCTCGGCCTCGCGAACGTGCGCGGCGAATTGCTCGTCTGCGTTTCCCTCGCGCGCCTGCTCGGCCTGCCGGTGGCGGAGAAAACAGAAGGCCGCCCGGCGTGCGCGCGGTTGCTCGTGGCGGGCTGGCACGGACAGCGCACGGCGTTTCCGGTGGACGAGATTTCCGGCATCACCCGGTTTCAACCGCCGGAAATCAGGCCGCTGCCGGCGCGCGGCGTGCGGCCGGGCGCGGCGTTGATGCGCGGCGTGCTGGCGGCGGCGGACCGGCCGGCCGGCGTGCTGGATGCGGAAATGTTTTTCTCCCTCGTGAACGGGTGTTTCGTATGAGCCAGCCGCCGCCAGATGATTTGAGCAATTTTTCCATGCTGGAACTTTTCCGCGTGGAGACGGAGAGCCAGGTGGCGGTGCTCACCGCCGGGCTGCTGGAATTGGAGCGTGCGCCGGTCGCCGCGCCGGTGCTGGAGGCGCTGATGCGGGCGGCGCATTCGCTCAAGGGCGCGGCGCGCATCGTGCATCTGCCGGGCATCGCGCAGGTGGCGCACGCGCTGGAGGATTGCTTCGTCGCGGCGCAGCAGGGGAAGCTGCGGCTGGGCAAGGGCGAGATTGATGTGCTGCTGCGCGGCGTGGATTTTTTCACGCAGATTGCGCGGGCGACGGAGAGCGACATCACGGAATGGGAAACCATGCGGACGGAAATCGCGGCGGGAATCATCGCGTCGTTGCAGGCGTTGGGCGGGGAACAGAAACCGGCGCCGGTCGCGCCCGTCGCGGCAGAGCAGGGGGCTTTGCCGGAGAATGCGCCGGCGGTCGCGGCGGAAAATCCCGGGCGCGTGGTGCGGATTCCGGCGGAACGGGTGACGCGGCTGCTGGGGCTGGCGGGCGAGTCGCTGGTGGAATCGCGGCGGCTGCAGCCGTTCACGGTCTCGATGCAGCGGCTGAAGCGGCTGCAAT
>JAPLTZ010000446.1 GCA_026397895.1 Verrucomicrobiota bacterium
ACGTCAAGGTGCTGGCGCGCCCCAGCATCCAGACCTCGCAGAACGCGCCGGCGAGCATCTTCGTCGGCGAAACCCGCCCCTACATCACCGGCACCTATTACGACGGTTACAACAGCGGCTCGCGCTCGCAGTATCAACAGTCGCAGATCGGCATCACGCTCAACGTCACGCCGCTCATCAACCCCGACGGCCTCGTCGTCATGGACATCCAGCAACAGGTGCAGCAGGTCGGCGGCTCGGTGAAGATTGACAACAACGACGTTCCGATCACGCAGGATCAGAACGCCTCCGCCAAGGTCGCCGTCCGCAACGGCGAGACCATCGTCATGGGCGGCTTCATCCAGAACCAGAAGAGTGAGTCCAAGTCCGGCGTGCCGTTCTTGCAGGACATTCCGTGGCTCGGCGCATTGTTCCGCAGCACTTCCACGACCGGCGCGCGTCGCGAATTGCTCGTGATGATCCGGCCCACGGTGCTGCCAACGCCGGAAGCCGCCGCGCTGCAGACGCAAATCCAACGCGACTCGCACCCCAATCTCAAGGAAGCCGAGGCGGCGTTCAACAAGGAGGACGCCAAGCTGCTCAAACGTGCCAACCGGATTGCTAAGCCGCAACCGGCGGATAAAAAAGCCGCTGAAGCCGCCAACAAAGCGGTGGCCGAGGCGGACAAGGCCGCCGCCATCGCCGAAGCCAAGGCAATCGCCGCCGCCGAAAAAGCCGCCGCGGCGGAAGCCAAAGCCGATGCGTTGCCCGCCGCGCCACAGGACGACAAGCCGTAAACTACCCACTATGCCGGCGAGTCTCATCACGTTCCGCCTGCTGCTGCCGGTGGGGTTGCTGTTTGTCTGCGCCCGGATTTTGCCGGCGCAAACCTGGACGCGCGCCAACGCCCCCACGCCCACCAACGCCAACTGGTATTCCGTAACCCTGCCATCCGGCGGCAGCCCGTTGGTGGCGGCGGTTTACGGTGGCGGCATCTACACCTCCACCAACATGGGCGATACCTGGCAGAAAACCAGCGCCCTCAATCTAAACTGGCTGTCGGTCGCCGCTTCCGCCGATGGCAGCCAATTGGCGGCTGTCGTCTGGAACAATGGCGGAATCTACATCTCAACCAACTCTGGAAACACTTGGAAGGTGACCAGTGCGCCTGGTCGCTTTTGGGTTTCAGCGGTCTCGTCATTCGACGGGAGTAAAATTTTTGCAGCGGCAAATGCCACCGCAACTTCCGGCGGTTATGTCAATGGCGGCGTTTATAAGTCATCCAATGCCGGCGGTTCCTGGGCGCAGACTAGCGCGCCCAACCTGCCTTGGAGCGCTCTGGCGACATCATTTGATGGCGAACACTTGGCGGCGGCGACCTATCCCGGCGGCATTTACACCTCGACCAATGCCGGAGTGTTCTGGGTAAAAACCGACGCGCCGGACAGCAATTATTGGAGTTGCGTCGCCTCCAGCAGCGACGGCTCGCAGTTGGTGGCGGGCATCAAAGGCGGCGGCATTTACGTCTCCACCAATTCAGGCACTAGCTGGATGCTTACCGACGCACCCGCAA
>JAPLTZ010000141.1 GCA_026397895.1 Verrucomicrobiota bacterium
CAGCGTCAGGCGACGGAACAAACGGCCGGCCGCGACCGCTTGCCACATCCGTTGCGCCGCTGTTACGCGGCGCGGACAGCGCAGCGCGCTGTCCCTACCAAACGTGTGGCGCGTCAATCGGTGAATTGCGGTCGCTGGCCGTCGCCGAAGTAAACGTAAGACCAGTCTTCCGGTCGTGCGACGAGCTTCTTGCGGACGGGATTTTGCAGGATGTAATCCGCCTTTTCGCGCCGGCTTTCGTCGTGCCGCAACCGGTGCTCGAAGAAATCGCGTTGCCAGCCGATGCCCATTTCCTTGGCCGTCCATTCCTTCCATTTGCTGACGACCGTCGGCAACGGTTTCCCCGATGGCGGAAATGAAATGAGCGCGTGGATGTGGTCGGGCATGAGGAGGAACAGGTGCGGCCACCACAAAAACTTTTCCTGCCGCTGGCGGATCGTTTCCAAGAGCCGCGCCGAAACGTCCGGCAATGCGAGGTGGTTTTTGCCCCGCGCGGCGCAGTTGATGGTGATGAAATAGATTTCGTTTTGGGGATTGATCCACAGCGGGATTTCGTGGGGCAAAGATTTTCGGCGCGGCGCGTCCACCGCGCGAAAATAGTTTGGGTAAGCCAGAGGTGGCAAGCAAAAGCAGGTAGGGACGCCGTGCTGCGGCGTCCGTTGTGGTAGGGTCAGCGCGCTGCGCTGACCCCGCCCGCTGCGAAGCGAAGGGCGGAACGAACGTGGTGGTGCGTGAACCGTGGGTGGTTTGATGCCGTCGCCTGACGCTGCGCTCGGCGACGGGGACGCCGCAGCGCGGCGTCCCTACCAACGCGGGTGCAAGCGGCGACCGGGCCTGACGGGACTGGGAGGTTGCGGCGTGGCGGCATCCGTTTTGGTAGGGTCAGCGCGCTGCGCTGACCCCGCCCGCAGCGGGAGCGGAGGGCGGAACGGACGTGGTGGTGTGTGAGCTGTGGGTGATTCGATTCCGTCGCCTGACGCTGCGCTCGGCGACGGGGAACGGCGCAGCGCGCCGTCCCTACCGACGCGGGCGCAAGCGGCGGCCGGGGCAAAGCGCCAGAGGGCTGGCGCAGTCCAGGACGCTGGCGCAGGTTGGGGGCTGGCGTGAACGCGAAGCGTCTTGGAGTGCGGTGGCCCTCCACCGCTTTCGGGCGCGTGGTCCGGACGGGACTGGGTTTGATGGCGGGCGGGTTTCCCGGCGCGGAAGCGCGGGAGTGTTTTTCGAAGTGTCTGTGGCGAGAAGGATGAACGTGGGCGACTTGAGTCAATGGGATCAGTTAATAAACTATCAGTTGTCCGCCTTGAACTACTCCGTCCCATTTGTCTGAAAATTCATCGCCATCCCAGCCGCAAGGGAAGTGACCTGCGGCATACCAAGGCTCGACAACAGGAATATAGAAAAATGGCGCAACAATGTCTCGATACTCTTCCTCGAGACAAATAAACATGATATCCCAACAGATAGAATCCTTGACGTGCTTCAGTGGTTTTTCTGAAAGGGGAACTATTGATATCAGACTGTCAACAAAAGAAAGAATCAGAGGCCGAAGCTCGTCCGTGACAGCGTCCCACTCCTGCCCTCTGTGCCAAGACCTCTTGGAAACAGATTCAGAAAGGACGTTGCGCGACATTAACTGGCAAACTTCCCACTTTTTTGAATTACACATCACTCCAGCCTCTTGCCACGTTTTCAGCCCTGTCACTGTTGAGGGCAGTGGTTTTCCAACGGCTTCAAAGAATGGGAATTGAAATGTGCTTTCGAGTTTGAGTTTAACGTGGGGCTTCACTCGCTTAATTATTTTTTGGCTTCGTTCAGCTTCCGCCAGTTCTCCAATCGTTCCTTGATTTTCTTTTCCACGCCTTGCTCGGTGGGTTCGTAGTAGCGCTTGGCCGCGCCCAGATAATCCTGCGCCACGAAATGGTCTTTGCCGTCGTGCGCGTATTGGTAGTCCTGGCCGTGGCCGAGGCGTTCCGCGCCTTTGTAGGCTGCGCTGCGCAGGTGCTCCGGCACGGCGAGCGTGCGGCCGGAACGGACGTCTTCCAGCGCGGCATCAATGGCTTTGTAGGCGCTGTTGCTCTTGTTGGCGGTGGCGATGTAGATGGTGGCTTCGGCGATCGGGATGCGCGCCTCCGGCCAGCCGACAAATTCGGCGGCCTGATGCGCCGCATTGGCGAGCACGAGCGCCATTGGGTCGGCCAGGCCGACGTCTTCGGCGGCGCAGATCATGATGCGGCGGGTGATGAAGCGCGGGTCTTCGCCGGCATGGATCATCTTGGCGAGCCAGTAGAGCGCGGCGTCGGGGTCGCTGCCGCGCATGGATTTGATGAAGGCGGAGATGGTGTCGTGGTGCGCATCGCCATCGCCATCATAGACGACGGCTTTCTTCTGGATGCTTTGCTCGGCGGTGGCGAGGTCGAGGTGGATGACGCCATCGGCGCGCGGCGGCGTGGTGAGCGCGGCGATTTCGAGGGAGTTCAACGCCTTGCGGGCGTCGCCGTCGGAGAGTTTGGCGAGGTGGCGGAGGGCGTTTTCATCGGCGGCAATTTTCAGGTAGCCGAGACCGCGTTCCTCGTCTTTCAAAGCGCGTTGCAGTAACGCGAACAAATCCTCTTCGGACAGCGGGCGCAGCTCGAAGATTTGCGAGCGGGAGACGAGCGGGGCGTTGACGAAGAAGAAGGGGTTGTGCGTGGTCGCGCCGATGAGCCGGATGACGCCGCTCTCGACATCGGGCAGGAGGACGTCCTGCTGCGATTTGTTGAAGCGGTGGATTTCGTCGATGAAGAGGATGGTGCGCGCGCCGGAGTTTTCGAGGCGGTTGTGGGCGGCGGCGAGGACGCGGCGCATGTCGGCGACGTT
Organism: Verrucomicrobiota bacterium; assembly: GCA_026397895.1. Taxonomy (GTDB): domain Bacteria; phylum Verrucomicrobiota; class Verrucomicrobiia; order Limisphaerales; family JAFMIX01; genus JAFMIX01. Next base: position 2,857 of record JAPLTZ010000141.1, read on the forward strand.
GGATTCCACGCCGGAGAGCCGCTCGAATTTGCACTTGGTCTGGTTCGCGATGATTTGGGCGAGCGAGGTCTTGCCCGTGCCGGGCGGTCCGAAGAAGAGCAGGGACTCGATGCGGTCGGCTTCGATGGCGCGGCGCAGGAGTTGGCCGGGCGCAAGGATGTGTTGCTGGCCGGCGTATTCGGCGAGGTTGCGGGGGCGCATGCGCGCGGCAAGCGGGGCGTGGCGCGGCGGGGAATCTTCGGCGGGCGACTCTGCTTTCGGGCCGGGGTCGCCGGAGAATAAATCGTTGGCCGACATGAAAAAATTTTAGCAGGCACAAGCCAATGGGCAATGGCGATGATGGTGTTGACGGCGGAAATTGTCCGGAGCAGGATGCCGTCATGAGCGAAATGACCAATCCCCCTTCGTTGATGCTGGTGTGCATCTCCGGGCCGGACGCCGGCAAGCGCGTCGCCGTGAAGCCTCAGCCTGTGACCATCGGCAAATCCAGCGCGTGCGAGATCGCCAGCGACGACGCGGATGTGCTGGAGCGACACGTGGCGTTGCAGGTGCGGGACGGCAAGGTGTTTTTCAAGGTGGCCGAAGCCGGCGCGGTGTTCCTCGACGGACAGCGTGAGAGCGAAGGCGAGTTGGCGGCGAAGGAGCAACTGCGCGTCGGACGTTCGCTTTGGCAGCTTGACGGTGGCAAGTCGGCGGGGGATTTCACGTCCATGCTGGGCGACTTCGGCGACAAGATCAGCGAGGTGGCGGGCGTGGAGAAGATCGAGGGGTTCAGCGCGGCGGCGATGTTCTCGGAAGTGTTCCGCAAGCGCACGGACGAGGAGATGGAAACCTATTTTGCCGTCGGCGCGCCCACGACGACGCCGAAGCTGGCGGAGGTGGACGCGGGCTGGCCGCGGCCGTGGCTGTTCGTGAAGGTGTTCGGGCTGGCGGCGCTGGCTTACATCGGGTTGCTGTTCGCGTATCAGACGTTCAACAACAGTCTGATGATTCCGGGGTTGCTGACGGTGGGCGGGTTCATGATACCGTTCTCGCTGCTGATTTTTTTCTTCGAGGTGAATGTGCTGCGGAACGTGCCGTTGTATCAGATTTTGAAGCTGCTGTTCCTCGGCGGGATTTTGTCGGTCATCGCCGCGCTGTTTCTGCTGACGTGGACGAAGCCGGGCGAGTCGTGGCTCGGCGCGGTGGTCATCGGCGTGATGGAGGAGGCGGGCAAGGTGGCGGCGTTGCTGCTGGTGGTGGGCAAGCTGAAGTATCGCTGGACGCTGAACGGGATGCTGTTCGGCGCGGCGGTGGGGGCGGGCTTCGCGGGCTTCGAATCGGCGGGCTACGCGCTGAACTACGGGTTGGACAACATCACGACGCGCGGGTTGCTGTGCATCTGCGGCGGGCATGTGCTGTGGTGCGCGTTGACGGGCGCGGCGTTGTGGCGGGTGCGCGGGGAGAAACCGTTCGAGTGGGCGATGTTGCAGGACATCCGGTTTCTCCGCGTGTTCGGGCTGGCGGCGGCGATGCACGCGATCTGGGACGCGCCGTTCAGCCTGCCGCTGGACTTGAAATACATCGCGCTGGGCTTCGTGGTGTGGGTGGCGGTGTTGAGCTACATCCAGACGGGTTTGCGGCAGGTGCGCGAGGCGCAGGCGGCGGGGGCGACGGAGTTCTTCAGGAAGCAGGAATGAACCGGCAAAAAAATACCCCACCCTTGCCGTGGGTGATTGTTCCTATGAACATGTTTTGCAACATTTGGCACCGGCGGGATTGATTTCGACGTCCAGTGAAGGCATGTCGGCCTCGATCGCTGCTTGGGCACCAGGTTCGTAAGAATACGGTCCAAGGACTTAATCACATATCACGAACAGGGCAGGGTAAATTCTAAATTTTTTCCAAAGAACGGGCGCGGATTTTTTTTCGCGCATTGCTGTCTGGGACGTATATCGCTCCACTTGCGGTTTTGCACAAGGGAAATAATTAAACTTTTTTTGCGGTGCGTTTTTTGGCGCGAGGCGAGGGTTTAATATGGGGTTTTATCCGGCTTGTCTGCCCACTCGGCGAAGACTTTCAGGGCGTCCTTGCGGAGCAGTTGTTTCATGGGCAGCTTGCGGCGACTGATCGGGAGCGCGACTTCGCGGTAAAGAAAATCGTCGTCGAACTGGATTCGGGCGGCGTCTTTGCGGGTGTTGGCGTAATAAACCTTACGGAAGCGCGCCCAGTAAATCGCGGAGAGGCACATGGGGCAGGGCTCGCAACTGGTGTAAAGCTCGCAGTCGGCGAGGGAGAAGGTCTTGAGCCGCCGGCAGGCGTCGCGGATGGCGGAGACTTCGGCGTGGGCAGTGGGGTCGTTGGCGGAAGTGACCTGATTCCAGCCGCGTCCGACGATCTTGCCGTTGCGGACGACGACCGCGCCGAATGGCCCGCCGCAGTTGGCCCGCATCTTTTCCAGGGAGATGCGGATGGCGGCGTGCATGAACTTGGATTTCATGGCGGCATGATTACTGAAATTCATCGGGTTGAAAACCTTTGATTACACCCGCGACCGGTTCGATATTGTCGCTTGCGCCTCTTTTTTTGCCGGACTAACGTAGGGCGTGTTTCAGGAACGCAATGGCAAATTGACCGAGCGATTCTCGCGGTCGCAAATCTTTCAAGACTACGAGCGCGCTTTCACGGAGGCGACGGGGCTGCCACTGACGCTGCGCCCGGTGGAAGCCTGGCAGCCGGTTCATCACGGGCGGAAAAATGAAAATCCTTTTTGCGCCCTGATTGCCAAAGATGCCCACAGTTGCGCCGCCTGTCTGGAAGCCCAGCAAAAACTCGTCGGCGGCAACGGCGCGGAAGACTCCAAAAGCATGACCTGCTTTGCCGGCCTCTGCGACACCGCCGTGCCCGTGCAGGTGGATAATCAGATCATCGGCTATCTGCAGACCGGGCAGGTCTTGCTCAAGAAGCCCACCAAGGCGCAGTTCGCGCGCACCGCCAAGCAGCTTGTGGGGTGGGGTATGAAGGTGGATTTGCGGCAGCTCGAGGAAGCCTATTTCCATTCGCATGTGATCAACGCGGAACAATACAAGGCAATGGTCCGGCTGCTCACCATCTTCGCCAAGCATCTGTCCATGGTCTGCAACCAGATTCTCATCCAGCAGCAGAACGCCGAGCCGCCCAAGATCACCAAGGCCAAGGAATACATCAACGAACGGCAGGCCGAAGACATCTCGCTCACCGAAGTCGCCCGTGCCGTGAACACCAGCAGCTTCTACTTCTGCAAGATGTTCAAGAAATCCACCGGCATCAACTTCACCGACTACGTCGCCCGCGTCCGTATCGAGAAGGCGAAAAACCTTTTGCTGAATCCCAACCTCCGCGTGAGCGAGGTCGCCTACGAAGTCGGCTTCCAATCCCTGACCCACTTCAACCGCGTCTTCCGCAAGCAGTGCGGCATCTCGCCCACGGAATATCGCCTCAAGCTGCCGAAGGCATAGGCGGCGTTCGCGCTTCAGCCTTTTGGTGCGGTTGGTTTGCGGCGCTTCGCTGGCGCTGGTTTCGCCGCTGATGGCGGCGGCGTGGCGGCGGCTTCTTCCGGCAGATACAAATAGCGCCCGCAATTTTGGCACAACTGAACGTTCTGCGCGTGCTTGAGCGTCATGACCACGCCCAGCGTCAGTTGCATGTGACAGCTCGAGCAGACCTGATTGTTCACCGCCGCCAACCCCTTCTTGCCCCGCGCCCGCAGCCGGTCGTAGTGCGCCAGGATGGGCGGCGGAATCTTGCCGCGCAGCTCCGCGACCGCTGCGGCCGTGATCCGGGGTTTTGTGATTTCACCAAATTCCAGCGTTTGAAGTTTCAGCAGGTTCTGCATCAGTGTTTTCATAAATTAAAACAGCCAACCGTCACCAACGTGCCGAGTATATCATAACTGCCCAACCCGCCCCAGCAAACGCAGCAACCCATCCAGAATCATCAATGGATGCGGGGGACAACCAAATCCACCGGCATCCGCTGTGCCGACGGAATGCCGCTCCAACCTGCTGAAGGTTTAGTTGGGGCTTGGCCGGGCGGGTGATTTTTTTTGCAGGATTTCACGGGCGCGTTCCAACGAGGCGTCCATGTCGCCGCAGACATTTTCCATGCCCAACCGGTCGAGCAGGCCCGACCGCGTCAGCGCGAACAGCGGTTGCGAGTGCGGGCCGCACAGGATGAGTTGTTTGCGGTGCTTTTGAAGTTTCTCCATCAAATCCTCCAACGCATCCAGGCCCGTGGCGTCCAGCGCCAGCACATCGCGCATCCGCAGAATCAAAACGTCGGGCAACCCGCCCGCGCGCCGTAGCGAAGTCTCCAGCTTGTCCGCCGCGCCGAAAAAGAACGCGCCGAAAACCCGGAACACCACCACGCCATCCGGGATGACCCGGCCCTTCGTCGTCTGCCCCGCCGCGTTCGCCTGCGTCATCTCCTCGTCCGGCGTGACGTGCGTCGTCTCCGATAGCCGCCGCACCAGCAGCGCCGACGCCAGCACCAGCGACGTGCCCACTGCCACCGGCAAATCCACCAGCACCGTCAGGCCGAACGCGCAGAGGAAAATCGCCACGTCGCTTTTCGGCCAGCGTCCGAGCCGGACAAACTGATGCCACTCGCCCATCCGAAGCGCCACCACAACCAGCACCGCGCTCAACGCCGCCATCGGGATGTGTTTCGCCAGCGGCGCGGCTAGCAACAGGATGAGCAGCAGCGTCGCGGCGTGAATCATTCCCGCCACGGGCGTGCGGCCGCCGCTGCGCACGTTGGTGGCGGTGCGCGCGAGGACGCCCGTCGTCGGCATCCCGCCGAAAAAGCCGACGACCACGTTGGCGATGCCCTGTGCCATGAGTTCCTGATTCGAGTCGTGCCGGTCGTCAATCATGCCGTCGGAGACGACCGCGCACAGCAGCGATTCGATGGCGCCCAGCACCGCGATGGTCATCGCCGTGGGCAACAGCGCGCGCCATTCGTCGAAGCCCAGCGTCGGCCAATGCGGCGCGGGCAAGGCTTGGGGCATCACGCCGAACTGCGTGCCGAGCGTCTGGATGCCGAACTTGTCCGTGAGCTGGAACAACACCGTGGCAGCGGCGGCGACGACGATGACGACGATGGAGCCCGGCAGAAACCGCCCCAGCTTTTTCGGCCAGAACCAGATCAGCAGCGTTGCGCCGAGCGCGAGCGCGACAGTTGGCCAGTTCGGTTCAAAACTTTCCGCGAGCGCGCGGAGTTTCTCGGTGAAGTCGGATGGCAGTTTGGTTTGCAGCCCACAGAAGTCGCGGATCTGCGTGCTCAGGATGATGATGGCGATGCCGCTGGTGAAGCCCGTGACCACGGGGTAGGGGATGAATTTGATGAGCGTGCCCATCTTGCTCGCGCCGAGCGCGAACAGGATCACGCCGGCCATGATCGCGCAGACGATGAGTGCCTGCGGGCCGTGCAGCAGCACGATGGGCGCGAGCAGCGGCACGAACGCGCCCGCCGGCCC
>JAPLTZ010000424.1 GCA_026397895.1 Verrucomicrobiota bacterium
CTTAGAACTCAATTCGTGGTGTCTGACCCGCACATCATAAAATCCAAAATCTTTGAGCACATACTCCGCCTCCTCGATCATGAGCAGCTTCGCCGGCGTGACGGCCTCGCCGTAGGGGATGCGCGAGCTCAGGCAGGCCATCTGCGGCTTGTCGGCGGTGGGCAGGCCGAGTTGCGCGGAAAGTTCGCGGATGTCCGCCTTCGTCAGCCCGGCTTCTTTCAGCGGTGCGCGCACCTGGAATTCCGCCGCCGCCTTCGCGCCGGGCCGGAAATCGCCGAGGTCGCTCGCGTTCTCGCCGTAGGCGATGACGGCAAAACCTTCCGCCCGCGCCAGCGGCGTGAGTTCCTCGAACAGTTCGTGCTTGCAGAAATAACAACGGTTCGTCGGGTTCGCGAGGTATTCGGTGTTGGCGAACTCTGCCGTCTTGACCACGCGCACGGGGAAATTGAATTTTTTGGCGATGTCCAGCGCCTCGGCCAGTTCGCGGCGCGGCAGGCTGGGTGAGTCCGCAATGGCCGCGAGCGACTTTGCGCCCAGCGCGTCCGCCGCCACGCGCGCGAGGAACACGGAGTCCACGCCGCCGGAATACGCCACCAGGCACGAGCCGTAGCCGCGCAGGACGGCTTGCAGTTTTGCCAGTTTGTCAGTCGCCGAAATCACGGACTTAACGTGCCATCCGCCGGCGCGATTGTCGAGCCGGAGCGCGGCGGACGCCGGTTTGCTCCCCGGATTTTCCGCGCGAAAAAACTCTTGCAATTCCACCCAAATTGGCCAATCTCGCCCCGTCGATAGATAGCAAGCGGTCCACGGCATGGTGAATCTTCAAGTGAACTTCGTTCAGTGATGATTTGAAACCCGGCGGTCGGGAACAGTCTGGTCAGAGCAAGTGAGTCTAGGACAAAAGCATCACATGAGCACAAAATTGTTTGTAGGAAATCTTTCCTTCAACACCACCGAAAACGCCCTGCACGACGCCTTCGCGGCGCACGGCTCGGTCGTCGAAGCCAACCTGATGATGGACCGGATGACCGGCCGTCCCCGTGGTTTTGGTTTCGTCACCATGGGCTCCCCTGAAGAGGCCGAAAAGGCGATTCAGGCCATGAACGGCGCCCAGCTTGATGGTCGCGCCCTCACCGTCAACGTCGCGCGTCCCCGCGAAGAACGCCCTCCGGGCGGCGGCGGCGGCGGCGGCAGTCGTGGTCCTCGCCGTGAATACGGCGGTGGCGGCGGCGGCGGACGTGGCGGCAATCGCTACTAATCGAAACTGATTTCGATCGCACGACGAGGCCCGGGCAACCGGGCCTCGTTTTTTGTTTGCGGGAGGGACGGCGTGCCGCTGTCCCAACTCAATGGTCAATGTCCACCGTCAGTGTCACGTCATCCGGCAGGGTGAGTTCCGCCGAAAGCTTCGCCAGCCGCGCGCTCAGCTTCGCCATCGCCCGCGTGCGCAGCATGAGCTGGTAGCGGAATAGATTCTCCGCGCGCGCCAGCGGCGCGGGGGCCGGGCCGGAAATCATCAGGTCCTTGAGCGTGGCGGCGGCCTTGTCCAGTTCGCGGCGGACGTGCTCGGCGGAGAATTTCACCTTGTCCTCGTTGCGGCCCTTCAGCGTCAGCAGCGCCACGCGGCTCACCGGCGGATATTTCAACTGCTCGCGGAATTCCATCTCCTGCTCGTAAAATCCCACGAAGTCGTGCCGCCGCGCGAATTGGATCGCCGGATGAAACGGCGTGAACGCCTGCACGAACACCTCACCCTCCACGTCGCCGCGCCCGGCGCGGCCGGCGACCTGCGTGAGCAATTGGAACGTCCGTTCGCCCGCGCGGAAATCCGGCATGTTCAATGCCATGTCCGCGTAGATGATGCCCACCAGCGTCACGTTCGGAAAATGCAGCCCCTTCGCGATCATCTGCGTGCCGATGAGGATGTCCGTCTTGCCGGTGCGAAAATCGCCGAGCGCGCGGCGGTAATCGTCCTTGCGCTTCATCACGTCGGCGTCCATGCGCTTGACGCGCGCGGCGGGGAAAAGCTTTCCGAGCGTCTCCTCCACGCGCTGCGTGCCGGTGCCGGAAAAACGGATGGCCGGGCTGCGGCATTTTTCCTTCGGGCAGACGGCGGGGGCTTTTTCCGCGTGGCCGCAGAGGTGGCAGCGCAAAAGCTGCTCCGGCCGGTGATACGTGAGCGCCAGGCTGCAATTCGGACAGCCGCAGACGTGGCCGCAAGTCGGGCATTGCAGCGACGTGGAATAACCGCGCCGGTTCAAAAACAAAATCGTCTGCTCGCCGCGCTCCAGCCGCTGCGTGATGGCTTCCTTGAGTTGCTCCGAAAACATCGGCGGGCCCTTGCCCGCCCGCGCCATCTGCCGCATGTCCACCACACGCACGCGCGGCATTTTATGGTTGTCCACGCGCTCCGGCAATTCGAGCAGCACATATTTGCCGCGCTGGCAATTGTGGTAGCTCTCCAGCGACGGCGTCGCCGAGCCGAGCACGACCACGGCGTTTTCCATCTGCCCGCGCACCACCGCCACATCGCGCGCGTGGTAACGCGGCGCTTCCTCCTGCTTGTAGGTGTGCTCGTGCTCCTCGTCCACGATGAGAGCAGACGGTGCCACTCGTCGTGCCGCTCGCCGGCGGACAGGTGCGAATGCAGCACGGCGACGAGCGTTTGCAATGGCCCGGAGCTGAACCGCGCCTTGAACCGCTCCACCGTCTGCGGCGTCAGTGAAATTTCCGGCACGAGGACAATCGCGCCCTTGCCCTGCTCCAGCGCGTGGGCGATGGCCTGCAAATAGACTTCCGTCTTGCCGCTGCCGGTGACGCCGTGCAGGAGGAAAGTCGAGGATGGAGCGTGTTTGCCATCTTCCACCTTCAATCCTCCATCCTCGCTGCGCTTCATCGCCGCCAGGATTTGCTCCAGCGCCTGCGCCTGCGCCGGATTCAGCACCAGCGGCGACGTCGGCAAAATCTGCTCGTTCGCGTAGGGGTCGCGCTCGGAAATCTCCGACGTGATGGAGACGAGCCCACGGTCTTCGAGCTTGCGCACCGTCGCGGCGGTGGTCTCGGCCAGTTCGACGAGTTCGGACAGCAAGATTTCCCGCCGCTCCTCGACGATGTTCCAGACTTCCTGCTGGCGTTTGGCGAGCTTCGGAAAATCTCCGACGACGGGCAGCGCGCGGACGAGCAGGCGCTCGCGCCAGGCGGCGTCCTCCTTGCGCACGGCTTCGGGCAGCACGGACTTGAGTGCCGTCTCCGGCGCGCAGCAGTAGTATTCGCCGATCCAGCGGGCGAGCTTGAGAATCTTGGGCGTGACGAGCGTTTGCGCGCCGATGACCTTGAGGATGGGTTTCAGGTTGGCGTGCGCAGACTCCTCGGCGAGCGCGGTGACGACGCCGAGGATTTTCCGCGCGCCGAACGGCACCTGCACGCGGCTGCCCACGTCCACCGCGCCGGCGAGTTCCGGCGGGATGGCGTAATCGAACTCCTTGCGGAGGGCGATTTCGAGGGAGACGCGGGCGATCATTGGAGGAAGGAAAAAGGAAAAAGGTGGCGCTGGAAATGTTTCTTTTGCCTTTTTACTTTTGCCTTTTGCCTTCCCCCGCTACAACTGCCGCGTGAAACATCACCGTTACGTCGTTGCCGCCATCCTGGCCGCGCTCATCGCGGCGGCGGGCATCATCGGCTCGTGGTTTTACTATGAGTGGCGCGACCACAGCGAGGACGCCGTCATCGCGGCGGCGGCGCGGCGGCATGGCCTCGACCCGGCGCTGGTGAAGGCGGTGATGTGGCGCGAAAGCTGGTTCAACCCGCGCGCGCGCGGCAGCCACGGCGAGTTCGGCCTGATGCAGGTCACGGAAACCGCCGCCGGCGAGTGGGCGGAGGCGGCGGGCGTGAAAAATTTCCAGCCGGAACAGCTCCTCGACCCCGCCATCAACGCCAACGCCGGCACGTTCTACCTCGCCAAGCTGCTCAAGCGCTACCCGCAGACGGACAATCCCGCCGTCTACGCGCTGGCCGATTACAACGCCGGCCGCACGCATGTGCTGCGGTGGAACAAGGGCGCGGCGGCGACGAACAGCGCGGCGTTTCTCGCGCAGATGGATTACCCTGGCACGAAGAAATACATCCTCGCCATCCTGCGCCGGCGGCTGCACTACCAGTCCGATTTTCCGGTGAATTAAATCAATCCCGCGTCAGCTCGCGGAGCCGGCGCTCCAATTCCTGCCGCAACTCCTCGCGCTGCGCGTCGCTGGCGGCGCGGGAAACTTTCATCGGCTCGCCGACGCGGACTTCGCAACGGGCGAACGGCAGCGGGATTTGAAAACGATCCCAGCTTTTCAGCCGGATTTTCCAGTTCAGGTTGAACGCCACCGGCACAATCGTCAGCCCCGTGAGCTGCGCCAGCGAGGTCACGCCGTCGTGGATGTGGTAGCACGGCCCGCGCGGGCCGTCCGGCGTGATGGCTAGGTCGTAGCCGCGCTCGCCCCACGCCACCATCTCGCGCAACGCCTGCGGGCCGCGCCGGCTCGACGAGCCGCGCACCGGCTGCACGCCGAACAGTTCCAGGATGCCGGAAAGAAACGCGCCGTCCTTGCTCGCGCTCACGAGCGCGGCGATTTTGTCGCCGTCGGTGCGGTTGGTGGCGTAGCGGCGATAAACCTTCATGCACGAGGCGAGCCGGTTGTGCCAGAAACAGAAAATCACCGCGCCGGTGCGCGGGCTGGAAAAAGTCCCCGCTTTATCCACGAGCCGGCAGCGCACCGTGAACAGGATCAGCCGCAGCAGCGCGAACGCGGCGAACGCGGCCAGCCGCTGATGCCACTTGGGTTGGTGCGGCACGACGACGCCCCCGGCTTTCTGCTTTCCGCTTTCTGCTTTCAGATTAGTGTCCGGCATCACGCTCCCTTTTTCAGACACGCCCGGATGAGTTGCTCCACGCCGGCCTGCGGGCCGAGCACGGCCTGCGCGGCGCGGACGGAACCGTGCGCCTCGACCTGCTTGAAGCCGAGCGCCATGAGCGCGAGCACGGCGTCGTTGCTTTTCTGGTCGTCGGGCGAAAGCCCATGTTTCGCGCTGCTCGCCTCCCACGCGCCCGCCGCGCCGACCTTGTCGCGCAGTTCCACGACGATGCGTTCGGCGGTCTTCTTGCCGACGCCGGAGATTTGGGAAAGCGATTTCACATCGCCGCCGGCCACCGCGCCGCGGAAGGCGGTGGCGTTCATGCCGCTCAGGATGTTGAGCGCCGTTTTCGGGCCGATGCCGCTGACGCTGTTGATGAGCAGCCGGAAAAGCTCGCGCTCGCCGGCGGTCATGAAGCCGTAGAGGACGTGGGCGTCCTCGCGGACGACGAGGTGGGTGAGCAGCTTCACCTCGCCGCCGGGCTGGGGCAGCTTGTCGAACGACGACAGCGGGATGAGCACCTCGTAGCCGGTGCCGTTTACGTCAATGACGACCTGCGTGGGCAGGGCGTCAACCAGTTTGCCGTGGAGGAAAGTAATCATGTCAATGGTTGCGATTTTGAAAAAGCCGGAAAATAAGAAGCACCGCAAGCACTGCGGCGGCGATGGTCCACCAAGGAATTGTGGAAGTTGAGATTCCGTATTTCATTATATTTTCTTCGGTGCGGTCAGGCCGAATCGTCCATTTTCCTGCGCGTGAGTCAAGGCCAGGGCGAGGGCGTCGGCGGCGTCGGGCGCGGGGAGTTCGGCGAGGTTCAGCATCCGCTGCACCATTTTGGCGACGGCGATTTTTTGCGCGGCGCCGTAGCCGACGATGGCTTGCTTCACTTTGCGCGGCGCGAGTTCGTAGATTTCCAGCCCGGCCTCGGCGATGGCGGCGAGCGCCGCACCGCGCGCCTCGCCCATGATGAGCGCGGTCTGGAGGTTTTGCGCGTAGAACAGTCCCTCGATGATGCAGACGGTGGGGCGGTGTTCGCGGATGACGTCGCGGAGGGTCGCTAGAATTTTGGCGAGACAACGCGAGCGCTCCCAGCCGGCGGGACAGGAGATTGTTCCCTGCGCGAGCGTTTGCGGAAATGGTTTGCCGGTGCGGATGACGCCGTAGCCGGTGCCGCGCAGCGAGGGGTCCACGCCGAGGATGGTTGTCGGGAGGCGTGGCGTTCCGCCTCCGCTGCGCTTCGGCGCGACAGGGAGGCGTTTGGCCGGTTTTGCCAGCCGGTTTTGCATCTGCTCGAATTGTTGCGGTGTGACGCCCACGCGGCGATTGTGCCAAGCGAGGAGTTGTTGCAAAGCAGAAACGCGGCGGCGGAACGGAGTTCCTCGGCCGCCGCTACTGTTTGTCGGAGTCTTTCTTGTTCGTCGTCGGCGTGGAGTTGCGCGGGCTGCGGTCGGGCGCGGGCGCGGACTGGGTCTGCGTGCCACGGCTTTCCGAGCCGTGCGAGCTATAGCTGGGCGTGGCGGGCGGGCGCTGCGGCGGGGAGACGACGGAGGATTGGTAGTGCGGCGTCTCGGGCGCGCGGGTGACGGCGGGCGCGGGTTGCGAGCGGATGGCGCTGTTCGGAATCGCCGGCGCAGCGGGAACGGCGGGCGTGCTGCGGACGTTGTCAGGATTGTGTTGCGGTGTGGGGCGGGGCGACTTGGTTTCGTTGCGGTCGAAGGTGGCGGGCTTTTGCGGCGGAAGCGTGATGGATGGCGTGGGGTTGCGGTCGTAACCGGAATGGCGGTTGCCATCGGTCGGCACAGTCGGGACGGGCGTGGTGGCGCGCGGCGTGGTCACGGCAGGCGTGGCGCGGTGGATGGTGGGCGGCGCGGTCAAGGCCGGCTTGGCGGAAGGGTCGTTATCGCGGCGGTTCGGCACAGTGACGGCGGGGGTGTCGCGATGAATGGTCGGCGGCGTGGGCGTGGCGCGCGGGGTGGTTTGTTGCACCGGGGCGATGGCGGGGGTTTTTTGCGAGCCGCGCGGATTGGTCGAGCGGTTGATCTCGTTCTCGTGGCCGCGCGGCAGGGAGATGTGCGGGGCGAGGTTGTGGACGGGCACGGGCTTGATGGGGGTGTGCGTGGCGGCGGAGATGCGTTCGGGGGTGAGGCCGCGGTTGATGACGGTGTTGTTGTTTCCTTGGACGATGTTGTTGATGACGGTGGTGTTGTTGAAGATTTGCGTGGCGTGTTGCCGGGGCACGGCGTGGCGGTAGGGATGCGGGTCGCAGAAATTATTGATGGAAACAAAAGTGTAGCAGTCCACGCCGAGGCCGAAGTCGAAGCCGAAGCCGACGTTGCGGTCGTGGTAGGTGAAGCCGAAGCCGGGGCGGAAGCGGGTGTGCGGCGGCAGCGGCGCCCAGCCGCAATAATCCGTCGAGCTGCGCCAGCTCACCCAGGCCGGCGCCCAGACGGTGTCGGGATACCAGCACCAGCCCCAGCGGTCGTGGCGGAACCAGCGGCCGTAATGGAACGCGAGGCGGCCCCACGAATAATCGGAAGCCCAATACCAGCCGCTGTCGGTGTAAATCCAGCGGCCCCGGTCGCAGTAGGGTTGCCAGGTGGGTTGCTGCACGACGACGACGGGACGCCAGCAACGGCCATAGCCCTCGACCTCGACCCAACTGCCGTAGGGCGAAAGTGTCTCGGTGATGTATTGCACCGTCACGGGCTGCTGCTCGATGACGGTCGGTGCGGGCGCTTGGACGACGGCGGCGGGCTCGGGTTCGGCGGGCGCAGCCGGTGCGGGTTGTGAAATGGTGGGGGTGGCGTTGAGAGCACGGTCGCGTTCGAGCATGGCGAGGACAACGTCGTTGGCGACGCCGAGGTCGTTGAGGTAGATGATTTCATCGGAGCTCATGTTGAAGGTGCCGGGGGAATTGGAGACGAAGGAGAGGACGACGCTGTTGTCCACGCCGGCTTGCACGAGCTTGATGATTTCCGCGAGGCTGGGCGAGGGGTTGAAGGTGGTGGGCAGCGCGGCGGGGGTGGGCGGGATGTTGGTGGGGGGCAGTTGCGCGATGTCCGGCGCGGGTTGGAAGGCGAGGGGGTCGGCGTTGCAACCGGCCACGACGGCGAGGCTGGCGAGGAGCAGGCCGGCTTGGGCTGTTTTCAGGAAGGTCGTTTTCATGGTGTTGGACGGTGCGGGTTTGGTTTCAATGCTGCCATTGAATCTGACGGGAAAAGGGGTTGAAGTATTCAATCAAGGCGTTGGCGGCTGGTGCTCCCGCCCGGAATTGAACCGGGATCAACGGTTTAGGAAACCGCTGCTCTATCCATTTGAGCTACGGGAGCGGAATTTCCGGCCAGCCCTGCGCGGATTACTATGCCCGGTTGCGTTTGAAGGGCAAACCAAAGATTAGGGCGGCGGGGGCGCTGGTTTTTCACCGGGCGGCGGCGCGCTTTCTTCAAGAAGTTTTTCCAAATCAAGGTTGTGGTCCTGGCCGGCAACCAGCGCCTTTTGGTAATGCCAGCGCGCGAGTTCGATCTGGGGCGGCTTTTGGGTGACATAGATGACCGCGAGGTTGTTGTGGGCGCTGCTATATTCCGGGTCAAGCTGGAGGGCCTTCCGCAAGGCGGTCTCGGCTGCGCCCAGTTGGCCAAGGCGGCTCAAGGTCACACCGAGGAAGTTCTGGATGGTCGCGTCCTGCGGATCGAGTTGCGCCGCCTGGCTCAAGGCTTCGAGTGCCTGCTGGTATTTGCCTTCGCGGAAGCGCAGGTTGCCCAACACGCCTAGGCTGAACGAATCCTTGGGGTGGATGGCCAGTGCCAGCCCGACGTATTTTTCCGTGTCGGCAAATTTCCCCAACTCGATCGAAATCGTGGCCAGATTGCCGAGCGTGCAGACGTTTCGGTCATCGAGCTTCAATATCTCAAGGTATTTGGCTTCCGCCTGCTCGTATTGCCGCCGGGCAAAAAGTTGCTGGGCCTCGGCGATGAGCTTGGGCGGCAATTTGGGTTTGGCTTCGGTGGCAGCCGCGGTCAACCGGCCGGCCGGATTCCGGAAAAGCAGCGATTCCTCGGCCGACAGCGGAATGGGCGGCGCGTCGAGCACATTCAGTCGTGCCTGCAACCGGTCCAATTGTTTCTGCATCATCTCCCGTTCGGCTTTCAGTTGGCCGAACACCAGTCTGGTGTTGCCGGCCAGGGTGCTCAATTGCTCCCGCAGTTTTTGGTTTTCCTTGGCGAGGGCGGCGGCGGACTCAGTGGGGCCGTCAGGATTGACAGCTTCGCTGCCGGCAAAAGCGACCGGGGCGAATCGGGCGAGGGCGACAATTATGAAAAGGCAAATGAACGGCTGCATCGGGCTGGCGATTTTGGGGCGAACCTGCCATCGGTCACGCAGCTTGACCAGCTTATTTATTGTGCAGCGGCATGCCCGGCAAAACGCGAAAAACTATTTTTGGCCTTGGACCGCCGTTGTCCTACCCCGGCGGCTATGTTTGGGGCATGAAAAATCGAAATACCTGTTCAGTCGGAAAAAATGATCACGGTTTTACCGTCATGCTGTTTGGCCGGGCCAAACTGGTCCAGGTGGCCGAAAACAAACTCGTCCTGCAAGGCGGAACGAAAGATGACCTGACCGAAGCTAAGGAATTTATCTCGCTGTTCATGCACGAGGCGGTTTTGAGTTTTTCGGAATGAGACAGCTCCCCCAAACCCCGCCCGCCCCAAATCGGATAAAACCGGCGGCGATATGAACGAAGCTGGACAGCGAGCCGCCGGTCAGGAGATTCTGGTTGCCGACAACAGTCACGGAAACATGACCGCCAAATCCGGAATCCCGATTCGGGAACTTTACACGAGTCACCGGCTGGAAGCCTTGACCGACAAGCTGGCCGAGGTGCTGGCGCGGCCGTTGGCGGCGCCGTTGCAGCCGGAGGTGATCATCGTGCAAAGCCAGGGAATGGCGCGGTGGCTAAAGTTGCAACTGGCCGAACGTCACGGCATCTGCGCCAACTATTCCTTCCAGTTCCCAAAAATATTCTGCGCCCAAACCCTCGCCGCCTACGCTCCAGCTTGCGCCGACGAAGCCGCGTTCGAACGCGAGGTGATGGCCTGGTCCATATTGAAACTGTTGCCCGAAATGCTGACCCGGCCGGAATTTGATTCGCTGAAAAACTACCTCGCCGACCCAGACGACGTGCGCAAGCGCTTTCAGCTCGCGGCCCAGATCGCGAACCTGTTCGACCAATACCTGGTGTTCCGGCCCGACCTGATGCCGGCCTGGGAGCAGCGCCGGTCGCTGTTCGCGGACGGGCCGCAAACCCGGCACGAGGCCTGGCAGGCGGCGCTGTGGCGGCGGTTGCGGCAGGAAAATCCGGGACAGCATTTTGCCGGGCAGTGGCAGTCGCTTGGTCAGCGACTGGAGCAACCCGGCGGCAGGCCGGCGGGGGTGCCGGCGCGGGTTTCCGTGTTTGGCATTTCCGCCTTGCCGCCGATGTATCTCCAGTTTCTGTATGCGCTGGGCGGCAGCAGCGAGGTGCGCCTGTTCCTGCTCCAGCCGTCGAACGAATATTGGGGCTCGATTGTCAACGCCCGGGAGTCGGAAAAAATCCTCAAAGCCGCCAAGCGGGGCGATGCGGCTGCCGACGAACTCCATCTGGACGCCGGCAACCAGCTGCTGTCGTCAATGGGGAATCTGGGAAGGGATTTCCTGAATCTGGTTCAGGACACCGGCGATTGGGACGAGCATGGATTGTTTCCTGAAACTGTCGCAGAAAATTTGCTCCAGAATGTTCAGGCGGACATCTGCCGGTTGCGCGACCGGGGCCGGGAGGGTGGGGACAGGCTGGCGATCGCCGCCGGCGATGATTCGCTGCGCGTGCACTCCTGTCACAGCCCGCTGCGCGAAGTGGAAGTGCTCCACGACCACCTGCTGGACTGGTTTGAGCGCGACCCGAGTCTGAAGCCGCGCGATGTGCTCGTCATGATGCCGGATGTGGAAGCCTATGCGCCCTTTATTCAGGCGGTGTTCGATTCGCCGGAAGAGGAGAACCGGCGGATTCCTTTCAGCTTGGCCGACCGGGGCGCGCGCCAAGCCAGCCAGATCATTGATGTTTTTTTGAATCTGCTCGGTCTGGCCGCGACCCGGCTCGAAGCGGCCAGCCTGATGCGCATTCTGGAAGCCGGGGCGGTGCGGGAAAAATTCAGTCTGGCCGAGGCGGATCTGGATGTCATCCGCGGCTGGATATGCAAGACCAACATCCGCTGGGGCCGGGACGCGGCGCACCGGGAACGGCTGGGGCTGCCGGGCTTTGCGGAGAACACCTGGCAGCAAGGGCTGGAGCGGCTGTTCCTGGGCTACGCCATGGCTGGGCGCGGAGAAAAAATGTTCCAGACCATCCTGCCGTTCGACGATCTGGAAGGCGGCAACGCGGCGGTGCTGGGGCGTTTTGCCGAATTTCTAAACCGCGTGTTCGGCCTGATCGCCGGGCTGGAGCAACGGCGGAGCGCCGGACAATGGGCGGAGTTTTTGGCGAAGACGCTGGATGATTTTTTTGAGGTTCAGGAAAAACAGATGTCCGAGGCCCAACGTCTGCGCGCCGCCTTGCACGAGTTGAGCCGGCAGGCAGCCGAGGCGGGTTACGAGGAGGCGGTTGACTTGGCGGTGGTTCTGGAATCGCTGCAGCAACGGCTGGAGGAAAACCATTTCGAGTCCGGGTTCATCACGGGCGGGGTGACGTTCTGCGCGCTCAAGCCGATGCGGAGCATTCCGTTCAAAATCATCTGCCTGCTGGGGATGAACGACGGCGACTTCCCGCGCTCGGACCGGCGGTTGAGTTTCGACCTGATGGCGCAGCAACCGCGATTGGGCGATCGCTCACTGCGCCTGGACGACCGCTACCTGTTTTTGGAAACGCTGCTTTCCGCCCGGCAGCGGCTGCATGTCAGCTACGTCGGGCAATCCATCCGCGACAACAGCGAGGCGCCGCCCTCGGTGCTCGTCAGTGAACTGCTGGATTACATCGCGCAAGCCTGCGAGGTGACCGGCAAGGACATCGTCAAGGATGTCGTCGCGGTGCGGCACCGGCTGCAGGCGTTCAGTCCGACCTATTTCAAGCCGGACGATTCACGGCTGTTCAGCTACTCGGCGGAAAACTGCCGGGCCAGTAGCTGCGGCCAGCAACCGCGCCTCGCGCCCGGGCCGTTCGTGGACCAACCCCTCGGCGAGCCGGAAGCCGAGTGGCGCACCGTGGATGCCGCGGCGCTGGCGGCGTTTTTCTGTCACCCGGCCAAGTGGCTGCTGACCCGCCGGCTGGGGCTGCGGTTTGCGGAGGCGGACGACGTGTTGGAGGAAGTCGAGTCGTTCGCCGTGGGCAGCCTGGACGGTTACGCCATGCGGCAGCAACTCGTGGAGATGAGCCTCAAGGGAACCAGCTTCGCGGACGCGCTGGAGCTGATGAAGGCATCCGGCAGGCTGCCCTTGGGAGAGGCTGGGGCGATATGTTTCCGGCAACTGAAAGCCGAGGTGCAGGCGTTCTTGGAACAGCTTCGTCCGCATCTGGGCGATGGCTTTGCCCATCCCCTCCGCGTTGATCATCAGGCCAGCGAGTTTCGGGTGCGCGGCGAAATCAACCGGCTCACCGCCGCCGGGCTGCTGCATTTTCGGTGCGCGGGCATCAAGGCCAAAGACCGGTTGCGGCTGTGGATCGAGCAGGTGCTGCTGGCGGCGGCGTTGCCTGCCGGCGGGCAGTCGCCGGCCGTTCTCGTGGGACGAGACGAGGTGCTGGTGTTTCCGCCCGTCAAGGACGCGCCGGCAATCCTGACGAACCTGCTGGGACTTTACTGGCAGGGGTTGCGGCAGCCGCTGAAAT
>JAPLTZ010000003.1 GCA_026397895.1 Verrucomicrobiota bacterium
ACCGCCGAAATGAAACTCCTCACCACTCTCCCGCGTGCCATGCGGAGGTGCCTGGTAGGCGCCCTCATGCTGCCAGTCGGCACCAAGGCGATCGTATTTCCCGCGTTTCTCCGGATCGCTCAGCACTTCATTCGCTTCATTGATCTCCTTGAACCTTGCTTCGGCCGAAGCCTTGTCCTTCGCCACATCGGGGTGGTATTTCCGCGCGAGCTTGCGGAACGCCTTCTTGATATCGGCATCGCTCGCATCGCGGGCAATCCCGAGCGTGCTGTAGTAATCTTTGAATTCGACTGACATGGGGCAAATGGTTCGGTGGGGCGTTCAGGAGCCGGTTAAGAACCTCCTCTTCGCCAAACGATTGCGGGCGACGCGTAAGGAATACCATTGGAGAGGGCTTCCCGTCCACTGCAATCTCCGCGCGTCATCGTCAGCCCAGCGCCTATGCACGAGAGGATCGTGTTGGGTTTGGCTTGGGTAGGCGGGGTCTGGCACTGGTGACCAGGGCGATGGCGGCGCGGTCATGATCGGAAGCCATGACGCCGCGGAAGTCGGTGGTGGTAAAGTGTTGGGGTTTGGGATGGAGCGACAACCATTGGCAGCATAGGCTGTTGGCCACTCGGGTGAACATTGAGTGTAACCGCAAGGGCTTGGCATTGCGCAGTCGACAACGGTCGTCATGACGCGAGGCATCGAGCCGGGCGTGAAGTCCAGTTTCGATCCCCCAGTGGTCGATGTTGGCCTCAAGCCATTGCTCCGGCGACAGCTCGGATGCCGGGCGACTTGTGACCAGACAGACCGTTTCGGGTTTGCGTCCCGTGCGATGGCGGTGCAGCCGGGCGATTTGCCCGGCGCAAGGAAAGAGCAGTTCTTCGCCGGTGGTCGCTGCGCATATCAACTGGCGTTTCACCCATTTGCGTTTCTTTTCCTCGCGATGGTGCCCGGCGCTGCGTCCGGCGTGCTGTTCCGGGACAAAAGGGGGGAACCCGGATCGGGCAGTTTCGACTCGATGCGCTTTTTGATCTCCGGAGAGTTTTCCTTGATGGTCAGCGAGTAATCCGCTCCGGCGTCCACAACGAGTTGGCGCGCGGTTTGCTGGCAACTGTGCATGGCATCCAGCGAGACGAGTTTTCCATCAAGGTCGAGCCGCGCGATGAGCCGGCGCGCGGCGGGGATCTCGTTGCTTTTGTCCTCCACCAACTCGCAGCCGAGGTAATGCTGGGATGGCGTGGCGATGGCGGTCACGACGTTGTGACCGCCGGCGTGTTTGGGTTGTTTGCCATCAATGGCCACCGTTTCGTTGGCGGGAACCGGACCGCGGATGCGCCGCTGCCATTCGAGGAGAACCTCTTCCACCATGTCGGCATTCACGTTGGACATCATGCGGCTGAAGGTGGTCTGGTCGGGCGAGGAGCAGCGGCCGGTCTTGGTGTCGCGACGCACGCCCAGCGCCTTGAGCTGCCCTTGGGAGAGGCTCTTTGCGAAAACCTCGAGGTCCTTTTGTCCGCGCGGCGCGTCGGCCAGGTAGGCGGCGGCCATGATGCCAAGCAGTGCGTGGATCGGATAGATGCAACGTTTGCGGTTGCGATACTCGGCGACGCGCTCGCGAAACATGGCGGAG
Organism: Verrucomicrobiota bacterium; assembly: GCA_026397895.1. Taxonomy (GTDB): domain Bacteria; phylum Verrucomicrobiota; class Verrucomicrobiia; order Limisphaerales; family JAFMIX01; genus JAFMIX01. The sequence continues at coordinate 1,619 of JAPLTZ010000003.1, forward strand.
AGGCTTTTGAGTTCAGCGGCCGATTCGGTGCATCGCGGTGACGAGGCGGCTTCGACGGCGACCAGCGAGGGTTTGAGATGTTCCGCCTGAAGGCTGCGGCATGCACCGCGCATCAGTTCGCGTGCAAAGAGCAGCTTGGGCCGGTCGTGTGGCTCGTAGTAATCGCGCGAGACGCGCTGGTTGCCTTGGGTTTGCCCGAGCGGCGTCCAACCCGCCGCGAGATAGACCGTGCCTCGGAACAACTGCGGGTCGACGAAAGTCTCTACAACGAGCACCGGATGACCGTAGCGTTCCATCCAGTCGCCGCTCAAGCGTGCCGCCACACGCGACAATACGGCGGAACCGAGATTGGGGCTGGTTTTATCGGGCAGAAGCAGGAAGCGGATGTTGTTGACCACAAGAGGCAGGCGCCGCCGCCGCTGTTCGTCACTCCAGCCGATCCATTGATCCCGGTGGCGCAGGCGGCGGGATGCCGCCGCGAAAAGCAGCAGGCCAAGCCAGTGGTCATCCGCATCGAGCACGGCATACCAAAGCCGTTGACCGACAGGATTTGGAGCGCCCAGATAATGGTGTGCGTCGAGCAATTCGCCCGCCCGTTGGATTTCCTCGCTGGTCGAGAGAGGCTCGACGCGAATGTCACACAACAAACTTTGGCGGGATGGCCATTCCGATGGATGGGTTGGGGAGTGCTTCACCCGGCCAGCAGAAAAAATCCGACGGGCGTTGTCCAGCGTTTTGATTCAAAATGTTCATCACCAATGTCTTGAATAATTCAGCGCATAGGCGCTGGGCGACGGTTTGGCGACGCTTCCAGACCCGCTTCCAAGCGGTCCCCCTCTCGCAACCTGACAACGATGTTCTCGTGGGTTCTCCTATAGGTTCACCGCCCGGCGCCGGGGCGCTCCTCCCGCGGACTCTCCCATCACCCGCCGGATCGCGGAAGGGGCCAGGGGCGACGTCAGGGCGGCGATGGCGGATCTGGAGGGGTGGATGGGGTGAGGGCCGTTGAAAGAGCCGGTGGCCGGACCGGAGGGCGGGGGAAAAGATGGGGTGGAAACCGCGTAAGAGTCGCTGAACCCGGGCCTCCCATGGCGGTTGCCCTGGATTGTGCCGGGAAATGGCGATTGTCGA
>JAPLTZ010000251.1 GCA_026397895.1 Verrucomicrobiota bacterium
AATCCTCCGCCGCGACAACCCCGCACCGCTCGACACGATCGGCATCCACGTTTACGCCGACCACGCCGTGTCCAAGGAGCTGGCCGGCTGGGCGACGAACCACATGGATTACCTCCGCGCCATCCGCAGGCTGGCGACGGAAATGAAGCGCCCGATGTTCGTCGGCGAATTCGGTCTGGCGTCGAAGGGCGACGAGGCCGGGGAGCGCGCCAAGTTTGAAAAACTTCTCACCGACCTCGGCGACGCCGGCGTGGACCTGGCGGCGGTGTGGGTGTTCGATCTCAAGAGCCAGGACAAGGGCTGGAACGCGACTTTTGAAAACCCGCGCGCCTACATGCTCAAGCTGGTGGCCGAGGCCAATCGGTGCTGGCAGAAATCAGCCCCGTTGAAATAACCTCAAAAACTTGCAGCGCGGCCTGTTCCCGGCTGGAGTTTGGCCGCGAAGCCGGTTTTGGTTTTGGAGCGTTGACGACGGGCTTGCCTCGAACCCGGATGCGGGCATAATGCCACCAGATGGAAATTGAAATCAGCCGAGTGCGCCCGTAGCTCAGTTGGATAGAGCATCCGCCTTCTAAGCGGATGGTCGCGCGTTCGAATCGCGCCGGGCGCGCCATTTCATTTGCGATTGTCGTTTTTCGATTTACGATTCCCCTGCGTGCTGAACCTCGAACAACTCTCGGAACTGCTGGAGCAAAACCGCGCCTCCGCCGCCGCGCGCGTGGCGGAATTTGCCATCGGCGGAAGGCCGTTCGCCTTCAACGTGAGCCCCGCCGTCATGGGCGTCGTCAATCTTTCCGCTGACTCGTGGTATCGCGAAAGCGTCTGCCTCACGACCGAAAGCGCGGTGGCGCGCGGAAAAATCCTCGCGGCGCAGGGTGCGGACATCGTGGACGTCGGCGCGGAATCCACGCTCGCCCATGCGGCGCGGCTCGATGACGCGGCGCAAAACTCCAAGCTCATCCCCGTCATCCGCGAACTGCGCGCCGCCGGCGTCCTCGTCTCGGTGGAAACCTACCAACCCGCCGTCACCCGCGCTTGCCTTGAAGCCGGCGCGAACGTCCTCAACCTCACCGGCAGCGACCGCAGCGATGAATTGTTCCGCATGGTCGCCGCCCACGCTGCGGCGGTCATCATCTGCTACGTTCAGGGAAAGAATGTCCGCGAGGTCGCCGATTTTGATTTCAGCGCCGACCCGGTGGCGATGATGCGGGAGGATTTCGCGCGCCAGATTGAAATCGCCCAGCGCAACGGCGTGACCAAAATCTTCCTCGATCCCGGACTCGGCTTCTACTACCGCAACCTCCAGGACAGCGCCGTGCGCGTGCGGCATCAGATGAATGTTTTCCTGAACACCTTCCGGCTGCGGACGCTTGGTTTTCCCGTCTGCCATGCCTTGCCGCACGCTTACGAGTATTTCGGCGACGAGGTCCGCAGCGCCGAACCGTTCTTCGCCGTGCTGGCCGCGCTGGGCAAGACCGATTTGTTCCGCACCCACGAAGTCCCGCGCATCAAGGCCGTGCTGGATACGATGAAGGTTTTTTAGCTGGTAGGGCCGACCTGCTGGTCGGCCCAAATATTAGGGCGGCGCGGCAGCGCCGCCCTACCTCTTTCCACAAAGAAACACGCCTTCCTCGCCCGACTTCGTGGCCCATTGCTCGCGGACTTCCAATCCGTGTTGAGCCAACGCCGCGCGCACACGATCCGGCGTATAGCGGTAGGAGAAAAACAGCCGGATGCTCTCGCCGCTGGCGAAGTCGAAGCGCTCGTCCTCGATTTCAATTCGGCGCGGGCGCGAGAAATGGAAATCCGCCACCACGCGCTTGAGGCCGCTCGCCGCATCATCCTTGACTCGGAATTGAATTTCGCCGTCGCCGCGCTCCACGCCGAGGTCGAGCAGGAACGTCAGCAGCCACTCGCGCGTCGGGGCGTTGTCGTATTGCGGCAGAATCTGTTTCACGCCGGCGGCGTAGTCCGCGCCGGGGGCGAGGTTGGCGCTGAACAGCAGCCAATCGTCTGGGCGCAACAGCGATGCGAGTCGCGGCAGAATCTCCTGCGGCTCGAAGTTCGGAATCATGCCGAAGAAGGTGATGAGACGCGCGGCATCATGGGAGGGACGGCGTGCCGCCGTCCCAAATAAATCAGGGTCGGCAACATGCCGCCCCTCCCAGGCCAAGTCGCAGACGAAGGGGAAAATGTTCTCCTCCGGCACGACGGCCAGCGCGGTCTGGCGCGCGACCAGAACCATCGCGGTGGCGACGTCGCAGGGCGTGTAGCTAACTTCCTTGCCGGTGGCGCGCAGCAATTTCAGCAGGCGCGTGTCTTTCTGACCGCCGCCGCAGCCGAGGCCGATGACGTGGACGCGCGGCGACGGGATTTGCGCCGCCGCCGCGAAACTTTTTTCATACACGGCCAGACAATCGGCGTTATTGCGGGTGGGCGAATAGATTTGATGCAGCGCGAGCCACTTCTGGGTTTGCTTGATGCTGTCGTAGTGAAATTTGTGGTTCACGCGCCGCGTGCGGAGGGAGGCGAGCAGGTCGCGCCGGACATTTTCCGGCGACTGGCTGGCGTGGATGGCGACGTTGACGACGGACGACATGCGGAGGTTGTCGCTGATTCTGTCCGGCAAGACAAGCCGCGTTTCGCCAGGGCTTGTCCAAACTTTAATCCTTGCTGGAAATTCGCCGGGCGGCTTTCATGGCCGCGGCCGCAGTTGCAAAAAACCATCGGGCACGCGCCCATGCAGGCACTGAGGCATAACAGCAGTGTCATGTGTCAAAAGCTATGCCTCCTTGGTTATTGATGTGGATTTTTCGGTTTGGCCGTGGCGAGCGGTTTCGGAAAGCCACGCCCGGCGAGCGGCGATATGGCGCAGGCTTGTTTTTGCTGGTTGCAGTTGTGTTTATCGCCGTCGAGTTATCGAATCATCTCAGCCATACTCACTCGGCACTTTATGACACAACAAA
>JAPLTZ010000331.1 GCA_026397895.1 Verrucomicrobiota bacterium
TCGTCTGCTCGCCCAAGGCGAGCTTGGTGAACGGGGCTTGTATTGCCGTGGACGGCGGAGAAAGCTACAGTTTCTAAAATTTATTATGCAACAGATCAAAACCGAAAAACATGACGCCATCGTGCTCTCCAGCACGTCGGAGAAGGACGCGCAGAAGATGTTCACCGCGTTGCTGAAAAACACGCCGCTGCCGGACGACGAATTGCTGCCGAACCTCGGCCTGTTCCTCTCCTCGAAATCGTTTTCGCGCCTGCTGTTCTTCTACGAGATTTACCAGAAGATTCTCCACAGCCACGGCGTCATCGTGGAATGCGGCGTGCGCTGGGGTCAGACGCTTTCGATTCTTGAGGCACTGCGCGGCAGCCTCGAGCCCTACAACCGCCACCGCAAGATCATCGGCTTCGACACCTTCGCCGGCTTCAAGGGCTTCGGCGAAAAAGACGGCAACCTGTGTAAGAACAAGGACGGCAGCTTCTCGGTTTCGCCGAACTATGAGGATTACCTCTCGCAGATTCTTTCGTTGCAGGAGGCGCTGAATCCCATGTCGCACCTCAAACGCTTCGAACTCGTCAAGGGCGACGCCACCGAGACCATCCCCGCCTACCTCAAAGCGCATCCCGAGACCATCGTCTCGCTCGCCATCTTTGACTTCGACATCTACAAGCCCACCAAGGTCGCGCTCGAAGCGCTCAAGCCGCACCTCTGCAAGGGCAGCGTCCTCGTCTTCGACGAGCTGTGCGACGACATCTTCCCCGGCGAGACCGTGGCGCTCCAGGAAGTTTTCGGCCTGAACAACTGCCGCATCAAGCGCCTGCCGATGACCGCGCGCGTTTCTTACATGGAGATCGAATAATGCCTGTCATGACTCCCGCCTGCCGGCAAATCCGGCGCAACATCTTGGAAGCCTCCCGCGCGAGCGGGCACGGCCACATCCCCACGTCGTTTTCCATCATCGAATTGATGTGCGCCGTCTATGACACGATGAAGCACGACCCGAAGAACCCGCAATGGGCGGAGCGCGACATCTTCGTGTTGAGCAAGGGCCACGGCGCGCTCGGTTTCTACGCCGTGCTCGCGCAGTATGGCTACCTGCCGGTTGAGGAATTGAAAACCTTCGGCCAATTCCAGTCGCGCCTCGGCTGTCACGCCGACCGCCTCAAAGTCCCCGGCGCGGAAGTCTCCACCGGCTCGCTCGGCCACGGCTTGAGCGTCGCGGCGGGCATGGCGATGGCGTTCAAGATCCAAAATTCTCCGCGCCGCGTCTTCACCGTCATCGGCGACGGCGAATCGAACGAAGGCACCGTCTGGGAAACCGTCATGGTCGCCGTGAACCAGAAGCTCGACAACTACACCATCCTGCTCGACGCGAACAAATCCCAGACCCGGTCGCTGCCGTTGGGCAATCTGGCGGCGCGCTTTGTCGCCTTTGGTTGCGACACCGTCGAGGTGGACGGCCACGACCTCGCCGCGTTGAAGGCTGCGTTGGCCAAGCCGCATGAAGCCGGCAAGCCCCGCGTCGTCGTCGCCCACACCGTCAAAGGCTGCGGCTGCCCGACGCTCGCGAACAACATCTTCGAGTGGCATCGCCGGTCGCCCAAGCCCGAGGAATTGGAAGTCCTCGCCAAAGAACTGGAGGCCGCATGAGAAAACAATTCGTCGCCACCTCCTCCGAACTCGCACTCGCCGACGACAAGGTCGTCATCGTGCTCGGTGACATCAGCCATTTCCAGTTCATGGGTCTGCAAAAGCGCTTTGATCAGGAGAACAAACCCCAGCGCATCCACAACATGGGCATCTGCGAGAACGCCATCCTGAGCGTCGGCGCGGGCCTCGCCGCGCAGGGGATGTTTCCCTTCCTGCACACGATCAATCCGTTTCTTACCGAACGCTGCGTGGAGCAGATCAAGCTCGACCTCTGCTACAACCAGTTCGGCGCGAACATCGTCACCACCGGCGCGTCCTTCGACTACGCCTGGGACGGCGCGACGCATCATTGCTACACGGAGTTGGCGATTCTGCGGTTGCTGCCCGGCATGGAAGTCACCCAGCCCGGCAACGCCAAGGAACTCGACACGCTCATCCGCAGCCAGTATCGCAACGGCAAGCCGACCTACTTCCGCCTCTCCGACCACGGCCACGCGCATAGTTTCCCGATCCAGTTCGGCAAGGCGAACATCCTCAAGGAAGCCGCCGACGCAAAAGTCACCGTCATGACCGCCGGGCCGATTCTCGGCAATGTGGCCGAAGCGTGCCAGGATTTGCCGGTGAACCTCGTCTATTTCAACACCATCAAGCCGATTGATCGGGAAGTCATCGAGCGTTTCCGGCGCACGAAGATTCTCGGTGTCCACGACGCGCACGGATTGCAGGAAGCCATCAACGAAGGCCCCGATCTCTCCGTCGCGTATCACGGCCTGCCGGATAA
>JAPLTZ010000156.1 GCA_026397895.1 Verrucomicrobiota bacterium
TGGCGCGGGCAATCTTTGAATCGGCAATCCCCGTCGTGTCGGCGGTGGGGCACGAGATTGATTTCACCATCAGCGATTTCACGGCGGACTTCCGCGCAGCCACACCGAGCGCGGCGGCGGAGATCATCACGGAAGGCGTGTTCGCCAGCCGCGAGTTCGTGGCGGATGCGCCGGAGATGCTGCGGCTGCGGCTGCGGCGCGGCCTCGCGGACGCGGTGGAAAACGCGGCGCAGCTTGGCGGGCGACTGATGCGGCTGCATCCGCGCCGGCGGCTGAACGAGTGGTTGCAGCGGCTGGACGATCTGCAAGGCGGTCTGCTGCGCGGCGCGAAGCAGGGTGAACGCGAGCGGCGGCTGGCGTTTGAAAATTTCGCGGCGCGGCTGCGGCTGCTCGGGCCGGAGCAGGTTTTGGCGCGCGGCTACTCGATCACGCTGGACGCGGCGAGCGGGAAAATCGTGCGGCGCGCGCGGGATGTGAAGCGCGGGCAGGCGTTGCGGACGCGCGTGAGCGAGGGAGAAGTCCGCAGCGTGGCGGATTGACGGGGCGCGGAATTTATTCCGCGAGTGCTTGGAAGGACAAAACGCGGAATAAATTCCGCGCTCCGGCTTACGGCTTCAATTTCACCCGGTAGAATCGTTGCGTGAAGGTGTTCGCGGCGGAGTCCGTGTAGGTGAAAGGCGAGGCGTTGGTGACGAGCGAAACCCAGTTGGTGAGGCTCAAATCGGTGCAGGCTTGGACGATGTAGTTCGAGGCGGCGGTGCCGGTGGCGGTGAATTGGAACTGGCCGCCGCTGTAGGTCAGCGTGCCGATGTCCGCCGCGGTCGCGGGCGCAGCGGCGGTGATGGTGCTGGCGTAGACGGTCACCATATCGTAACGCAGGTTGCCGCCCGTGCCGTAAGTGCCGCCCGCGCCGACGTAATTGGCATTGGCGCTGCCGATGGCGGTGCTTTCAAACTCGGTGACGATGCGGAAGGCGAAGTTCGCGTTGTTGTTCACGCTGCTGATGGACGAGAGGTCGTTCGTGCGCGTGGAAAAACTGCTGTTCGCGTTGGTCACGGGCGAGGTGAAGTCCGTGAAGGTCGTGCCGTTGGTGGTGTATTGCAGGCGCGCATATTTGCTGGCGGAACTGCTCCCCTGCGAACTCCAACTCACGGAGATGCTCTGCTTGCCCACGGTGCTGACGGCAAACTGCACGCCGCACAGCTTGTTGCTCAAGCTCGCAGCCGGATAGCCGCCGGGACTCCACGCGGAATTGTCCGTGGCCGTGCTGTCCGCGCCGCCGCCCCCGAAATACTGGTTGGTCAATCCGCCCACGGCGCTGGCCGTGCCGCTGCCCACGGACGGGTTCGTGGTGCCGGTGCCGGTGTTGGCGTCAGCGGGGCTGCTGTTGAAATTCCACTGCACGAGGATGCCGGTGGTGTTGGTGTCCACCGTCAGCACGGCCACGGCGCTGGTGATGGCGCCCGCGGTGTTGGTGATGACGACGGTGTAGTTGCCGGCGTTGCTGGCCTGCACGCTGGCGAGCGAGTAGGTGGCGGTGTCCGCGCCCACGGCGATGTCCACGCTCGGCGCCGTTGAAGCGCCACTGATAGTCCATCGGCGTCGCGCCGTCGGCGGGGACGGTGAAGTTCGCGGTGCCGCCCACGCTGACGGTGAGCGAAGCGGGGTTGGTGAGGATGATGGGGGCGGCGTTGCTGACGGTGAGGGCGGCGACGGCGCTGGTGATGCTGCCGACCATGTTGGTGACGACGAGAGTGTAGTTGCCGGCGTTGTTGGTCTGGGCGTTGTTGAAGCTGTAGTCGTCGTTCGTCGCGCCGGAAATGTTCGTGCCGTTGAAACGCCATTGGTAAGCGAGCGGCGCGGTGCCGGCGGCGGCGGCGCTGAAGGCGACGGTGTCGCCGATGAAGACGGCGAGGGGCGCGGGGTTGGTGAGGATGCTGGGGGCGACGTTGCTGACGGTGAGGGTGGCGATGCTGCTAGTGACGCTGCCGGCGGTGTTGGTGATGACGACGGTGTAGCTGCCGTTGTTGTTGGTCTGGGCGTTGGCGAGGGTGTAGGTGTTGGTCAGCGCGCCGGAAATGTTCGTGCCGTTGAACCGCCATTGGTAGGCGAGCGGCGCGGTGCCGGTGGCGGCGACATTGAAGTTGGCGGTGCCGCCGACGGCGACGGTCTGGTTTTGCGGCTGGGTGTTGATGACGGGGGCGACGGGGGCGTTGCTGCCGCCGGCGGGGATGGAGAAATCCTTGAGGATGGCCATGTGCTGGCCCTGGCCGGAATCGCCGGAGACGATGGGGCTGACGTCGGTGAGCGGGGTGTAAACGCGGGAATCAAAGACGAGGCCGTTGCTGAACGAGTGCGAGGCG
>JAPLTZ010000405.1:0-911 GCA_026397895.1 Verrucomicrobiota bacterium
CACAGGAAGCGTTCGGTGACTTCCGGGCTGTCCACAACCCGACCCCGCAATGCTGGCAGAAAGGGCAACAGGTCATAGCCGCGCCGCTTTTGGAATTCGTCACGGAATTTCGGCGTCCAGTTCTGCGAGCCGACTTCGTAGCTATCAATATGAACGCTATTGAGGGTCTTGCCGACGAGCGGACCAACCTCCTTGATAACCTTGTCCATCATGCCTGCCCAGTGAGCTACGACCGCTTCCCGACTCAACTTGTCACATTCAAGACCAGTGCCTTCCTTGGCCACAGGATGATTTTGTATCCCGGTCGGCGTGTAGCCAACGCGCAAAATAATCCAGTCGCCATCCGGAACGTTCCAACTCAACTTGCCATCCACGCCGAGTCGGCTGGTCAGATCCACGATATTCGTCCGCGCCACCACTTCATCTGGCGTAAACACTCCATCGCCAGCCGGGGTATAGTCGCCAATCCGACTATAAAACGCCTTGCCGAAAATATTGTTGATGCCCAGCTTTGGCGTCAACTCCACCTCGGCGATGGCCAGTCCTTTCATCCTGATGTCAATCCTAGTGAACAGCACCCGATAGAAGCGGGCGGAAACAGGAGCAAAAGTAATCGCCTGTTTTTCCTGGTTCTGTGGCAGGTCAAACGTCGTCACGGTTCGAAAAGCCAGGCCATCATCTGAAACTTCAAGCGTTCCATGACACCCCCCCATATAGCACTTCAATCCCGGCTTCAAAGCCAATTGGTGTGCGCCATACGGTTGCGCAAACTCAAACTGGATGAAGACCGGCGCGCCCGGTTTCGGCGACGGAAAAACCACCGCCGTGCTGTCCTTGCCATCCATAAGCGTGCCGACATCACCTTCCGCCACGCTCATGGTCACCTTCGGCGCGAAATCCTGCAGATGCAC
>JAPLTZ010000405.1:962-3099 GCA_026397895.1 Verrucomicrobiota bacterium
CCAGCACGGCACTGTCGTGATATGTATCTAATTTTTTTGGCGGCTGCGGCAAAACGGCATTAAAATTCATCGGGCCATGCACCATTTTTTCGCTGGTGACAACGGTTTGCATCGCGTGATCCACCGTAGTCCACGGCCCGCCGCTTGAGGTGTAACCACCGCAGTTGTAAATGCAGATTTCGAGACCCAACCGGCTGGCATCCTGCGCGGCGTGTTTCACCATGTCATACCACTCACTTCCCGCATACTTGACGCGCCCCTCCGGAATGCCGCCAGTCACATCCATGAGGATCATCCCGCCGATGCCGACGCGCTTCATGGCCTCAAGATCAGCGGTGATACCTTCCTTGGTGATGTTCCCATCCATCCAAAACCAATACACCCACGGTCGCGCTGAGGCTGGCGGCTGCGCAAACCCCGTCGTCAAAGCATCACCTGCCAGCACGGCGGGTGGTTCCGGTAAATACAGTGCAAATGCAACGCCGACGGCCAGCAGTAATCGTTTTGAAAAAGGTATTGAGGATGAAATGACGGAATAAATAGATTTGTCCATTTGGGGTGAGATTTTTTTTCTGCCAGTTCAACGCCGTTGATAATAGAATGTGTTACCCCCTGGAAAATTGATTGGAAGCAGCTTCCCCCATTTCACCCAATCAGCGGAACCATCTATGTGCGCGACCGCCAAGCCATCAGGCGACGGGACTGGATTAACACCCGATGAATACTGAACCAAGGCAGTGCCACGCACGTGCGGCATCCAAGAATTCCATGCACTCGGGCGGGAATCAAAACATAGACAGGTCATCAAGGTGTCGGAGCCTGGATCAAAATGGTCAGTAAACTTCTTGGGAGAAGTATAGTCTGTTATCATGGTCGTGTTGCCGCGACCACCCCAATACGCCCAACCTAGGAAGACATCGGGACGGCCAGCCCAGGCAGCAGTGCCCATCAGTGGCATTAATAACGGCGCCGTGAGGTAGCTCTGGCAATAGGCCATGTTGGTGGTAACCCCATAGGCTTGAATCGCGGTCCAAGTATCGCCGTTAAACCAACTGAGGTCGTCACCGACCAATGATCTTTTGCCTGGCGGCAGATAATCCTTGAAATCGCCCGCATACATGGTGCAGGCCAGTCCCCATTGGCGGAGATTGTTCACATCCACAATGCGCTTCGCTCGCTCCTTCGCCTTGCTTAAGGCCGGCAGCAACAGCCCGGCGAGAATCGCGATAATCGCGATGACCACCAAAAGCTCGATCAAAGTGAAGCCACCCCAACTGGCCGGGCGAGACCTGACTTTGAATGTTTTAACGCGCTCAAAATACCCATGGGTTGAACTGCTTTTCATGAAATCAACTGTTGTATTGTTAACTTATTGTTTTTTCAAAAATCACATATTGACAACGACAACTTTGCAGGTTGATGGGTCAATGATAAATTTCTTTCCGACGGGCGGCACCGGAAACGGGCGACCCTTGAAGGCGGGGAAGTTGGTCAGAACGTCAACCGTTTTGGGAGCGCCTCCCCCCACGGACAGCACGGCCACCGCCTGATTCAACTCCGCCACCGTCACTTCCCCCTTCGGAGCGGATGCATTGTTGCAACCGGTGACAGACAGCAAACAAAACCCCGCCGCTAAAACTTGCGCCACCCTCAACTTTATCGTTTTTTTCATACAGAGATTTTTTTAGTCAAAGCAGCGAAGCGACCCAAAACGCTCCGCCACCACCTAGCAAACCCGTTCTATCAACTTGCGCCTTCATTCTATTGCGGCATACGCAGACGATAGAACACATTAGTCAATGCTGAATCAATCGTGCTGTCCAGATTCGTCGCGCTTTCCGAGCCGGGGATGTCGAACCAATAATTAGTGTCCGCCAAGTTTACGGAGTTGGATTGCGCATACCAGCCCAAGTGCGACTCCGGCCAGGTGAGTGTAAGGATGCTGCCGCTCACGCTATACACGATGTTCGTCGGCGTGCTGGCATAGTTTGCCACCACGGAAAGCGTGCCGTTGGTGGGAGTCCAATTCCACTTTAATCCCGCGCCCAAAGTTGGCAGGTTGGTGGCACTGAAGCTGCCGCTGGGCGCCGCGCCCAGAGTGAACAGCGTGAAGGTGTCATTGGCCTGTGGGGCGTCG
>JAPLTZ010000120.1 GCA_026397895.1 Verrucomicrobiota bacterium
CGCGGCGCGGCTCGCCGCTCATCGTCGGCGTGGGCGAAGGGGAAAATTTTCTCGCCAGCGACGCCACCGCCATCGCGCCGCACACGCGGCAGGTGATTTACCTGAACGACTACGACGTCGTCACGCTCACCGCCGACCGCTTCAACGTCGTCAGCCTTGGCTCGGACACCGCCACCGTGCAGATTACCAAGCTGGAGCACGACGCCGAGGCCGCCGAGCGCGGTGACTTTGCGCACTTCATGCTCAAGGAAATCTACGAGCAGCCGCGCACCGTCGCCGCCGCGTTGCGCGGACGCATTGATCTGAACGAGGCCACCGCCAAGTTCGGCGGGCTGAACCTCTCCAGCGCCGAACTGCGCGCCATTGACCGCATCATCATCACCGCGTGCGGCACGAGCTGGCACTCGGCGCTGCTGGGCGAATACTTGTTCGAGGAGCTGGCGCACATCCCCGTCGAGGTGGAATACGCCAGCGAATTCCGCTACCGCAACGCGCCGGTGGAGAAGAACACCCTTATCCTCGCCATCACCCAGTCCGGCGAAACCGCCGATACCCTCGCCGGCCTGCGCGAAGCCAAGCGCCGCGGCCACAAAGTGCTCGCCATCTGCAACGTCGTCGGCAGCAGCATCGCCCGCGAAGCCGACGGCGGCATCTACCTGCACGCCGGCCCGGAGATCGGCGTCGCCTCCACCAAGGCCTTCACCTCGCAGGTCACGGTGCTGACGTTGCTCGCCGTGCTCATGGGCCGCATCCGCATGTTGTCCTCCATCCGCGGGCGGCAGATTATCGAGGCGCTCGGCGACATTCCAAAACAACTCGAACGGGTGCTCGCGCAAAATGACGCCATCGCCAAACTCGCGCGGAAATACGCCAAGGCGCAGAACTTTTTCTTCATCGGTCGGCAATACAACTTTCCCGTCGCGCTCGAAGGCGCGTTGAAGCTCAAGGAAATTTCCTACATCCACGCCGAGGGTTATCCCGCCGCCGAAATGAAGCACGGGCCCATCGCGCTCATCGACAAGGAAACCCCCACCGTCGTCATTGCGCCGAGCGACGCGATGTATGAAAAGACCTTGAGCAATCTGCAGGAAATCAAGGCGCGCGGCGGCCCCATCATCGCGCTCGCCACCGAGGGCAACACCGCCATCGGCAAGCAGTGCGATGACGTCATCTACCTGCCCGACACGTTGGAATGTCTCTTCCCGCTGCTGGCCGTGGTGCCGTTGCAACTGCTCTCCTACCACATCGCCGTCGCGCGCGGCTGCGACGTGGACAAGCCCCGCAACCTCGCCAAGAGTGTGACGGTGGAGTGAGGTGGTGACGACGAAGCGGATTTGAACTTGGGCTTGTGTAAAGACTTTGGACTGACTCCTTCATGGTCATAAAAAACATGCAACACAAACCATTAATCCCAATTTTTGTCATTGTATTGAGCGCAACAGTCGTTGGCGGTTTGTTTTTATACTTTTCAAACTTTCCGGCTGCACATTCTGATTCAAGCCACCACTTGCCGGTCACCGAAGTTAAAGAAGTGGCGGTTGATAAGCACGAAACGAGTCCGACAAATCCAAATCTCGTTGTTGTTGAAAATACAACCAATGTGTCAACGGGACTGTCGAAAACGGTGGGCAGCTCTTTGCCAATAAGTTGGTCGCTGCCATCCACCAACGCTGAATCGTTGGTAATTCGCATGCCTACCAATTCAAAACCGAACCTAGCGGCAGCCAACCGTCCCGATTCAATGGGACGAACCCAAGAGATGTTCAAAGTGGTGACCGATATTCGGACCGGTGATTACGCCTACGCCAGCCCGGACTTGCAAACCGTCTCGGGGAAAAGTTCTGCCGGCAACCTTCTGTGGTCGGTAGAATTGGGGGAAATGTTCAAAGCACTTTCCGAATTTTGGGCATTGAAAGTGCATTCCGTTGAGTTGGTAGAGGGTTATCTGATCGTTCAATTTGGGAAAGACAAAGTCAAAATCGAACCGCAAACCGGGAAAATCATCACCTTCAAAGCGGACTAGCCGGTTGGAATTTAGCAGCCAAATCCGCGAGCGCGGAGGACTGGATGACAATCTTCACCGCAGTTTGGCGCGTAGTTGTCGTTTGGCTGTCTCCCAATCCACCAGCGAGTCATCGCCGCTGGCGAGTTTGCGTTCCCGTTCTTCGAGCACCGGCCCGTGCCATTCCGGCGACGGCAGGTCGGTCTCGTTCTGGGAGAGATTGCGCCCGAGGTCTTCCATGAGCCGGAGCTTGTCCGAGACGGTCATCTGCTGCGGGTCAAGGGTCGCAGTCATGGGAAAACTTTACGTTAGCAATGGATTTCGGCAAGGTGAGATTCACTGCGTCCGCCCGAACTTCTTCTCCAGCTCGCGGTAGTTCATCTCGATGAGCGTCGGGCGGCCGTGCGGACAGGTGTAGGGCATCGTGCAGCGGCGCAAATCCTCCACCAGATTTTCCAGCTCCGGCCCGGCGAGCGGGTCGTTCGCCTTCACCGCGTGGCGGCAGACGGTTTTGACGATGACGTGTTCGCCGAGGCGCGAGGAGTTCACCTCCACGCCGGCGGCCTTGAGTTCATCCACCAGTTCCAGCACGAAGCGGCGGGCATCCGGCACTTTCACGAACGGCGGGAGCGCGTCCAGCAGGAAAGTTCTTTCGCCAAATTCGCCCAGGCCCACGCCGAGCCGCGTGAGGCCGGGCAGGTGGCCGCGCAGGAATTGCGCGTCGCGCACGGACAGCTCGATGGTTTCCGGCAGCAGCAATTTCTGCGAGGGCGCGAGGTCGCCGCGTTCGAGGCGGTCGCGCATCTGCTCGAACAAAATCCGCTCATGCGCGGCGTGCTGGTCGAGCAGCACGAGACCGCGGTCGGATTCGAGGATGGCGTAAAGTTTGCCGATGACGCCGACGAGGCGGAGCGGGACGCTTAGGAGAGGCACAGGGCGCGAGGCGTCGGGCGCAGGGCTGGGAATTTCGGATTGGCGATTGGCGATTGGTGATTGGGCGGGCGCAGGGGCAAAGCCCATTTGCAGCGACGGTTGTTGCGCGGGGCTGGACGCGGGTTTCGGTGGCAACGGAAACTCCGGCAGCGAGGGCGTGGAAAATTCCGGCGCGAGTGCAGATTCAGGTTTCGGATTTGAAATTTCAAAAGGCGGCTGCGGCGGCGCGATTCTGGATTCTGGATTCTGGATTCTGGGTTCTGCCCCGTGAAACTTCAGCAGCGCCTGCCGCACGGCTTCGGCGACGTGTTTGCGGACTTCAAATTCGCGATGGAATTTCACCTCGCGCTTGGCGGGGTGGATGTTCACGTCCACGGCGGCGGGGTTGATTTCAAGGAAGAGGCAGCAGACGGGGTAGCGGCCTTTCATCAGCGCGGTGTGGTAGCCTTCGAGCAGCGCGAAGTTGAGGCCGCGGTTCTCCACCGGGCGGCGGTTGACGAAGGTGTGCTGGTCTTCGCGGGTGCTGCGAGCCACGCCGGGCGCGCCGATGAAGCCCCAGATGCGGAGAGTCGAGGCGTGGGGCGCTGGGTGCGGGGCGCTGGGGGAAGCGGTTTCAAAACTTTCCGACTCGTCGGGCGGCGAATC
>JAPLTZ010000346.1 GCA_026397895.1 Verrucomicrobiota bacterium
TCACCAGCACTTCTAACTTTTCATCGTTCAAGCTCGTTATCACATGGCCGATGTCTGCCGTAAAATTCCAGCCCAGCACCACGACTTTTTCCCAGCCGCCCAAATGTGAACCGCGCAACTCTTGTGCTTTTTTCAGCGTCGTCAAGCCCGTCAACTTTTGCGGTGAGTCCACAAAGACAAGTGTGCGCCCTTGCGGAATTTTGCCGAGATTGCGGTTCGGATTATCTTCTGCGTCCAGCGGCAACGCGCCGTAAAGTCCAAGAACGATTTGCGCCAAGTCGCCAACACGAAACTTTTTGCCAAGAGTGGAACGCGCGGCTTCCACCTGATAATCGCCGATAGCCTGATATAGAAACGGGCGCGCGGTTTGGTCAATTAGCCGCTTCCGCATAATCATGCAGGCCGGTTTGCCGAGATCGGAAGTGATCCAACGCCGGCCAAGTCTTTCTGCTACGGCTGCGGTTGTGCCAGAGCCGCCAAAGAAATCCGCGACCAGAGAATTTTCGTTCGAGGAGGTTTTGATGAAGCGCTCAAGCAACTTTTCTGGCTTTTGCGTATCGTAATCCACGGACTGCTTTGCATTGCTCGAAATGGCACTGAAGTCTGTCCAGATGGATTGCAACTCAACGCCGGGCATATCGTCAGAATACTGAATCACGTTCGGACGCCCTTTCCCTTTCTTCGCCCAAACGATTCGCCCTACTGCTTCAAGTTCGTCCAATGCAAGGAGGGGATTTTTTTTGGCGGCGTCGGAAAGATACTGACGCACAAAGTCAGGAATAGCCCAATGACGCCCTTTGCCAATTTGATTCGGGTCAACGCCCTTCCAAGGTTTTCCAGAAAATCCATTGCGCGTTCCCGGCGCGGTCAATGGACTGTCACGAAATAATCGCCCCTTGTCGTCGGGTTTGAAATTCGTGTCGAGGTATTCCTTTGTGTAAGGGGTGTATTGCGTGTTCCAAATGAAATCGTTGCTGCGCGTGTAAAGGAAAATCGTGTCATGTATGTGGTTGAAAGTGCCGCTGTCAGATCGAGCAGTCGTGCGCTTCCAAATGATTTCGTTTCGGAAAAACTCTTTTCCGAAAAGTTCGTCGAGAACTAGCTTCGCATAGTGGCAAACATTGATGTCAAGATGGACGTAAATTGAGCCGCGTTCGGAAAGCAATTCACGCATGAGGCACAAGCGCGGGACAATCATTGCCAGATAACTCGCTGTGCCGTCCACCCAAGTGTCGGAATAGGCAAATTGTGTGCGGTAATCCGCTTTAGAGTCAAACGGCGGGTCATTATACATCAGATCAATCTTACCGCGCAGAGATGGCGTTACGTCGTCACCGGCAAGCAGCGCGGCCATCGCCAGCAAATTGTCGCCGTAAATCAGCCGGTTGAACCATTCCGCGCGACTGGCAACCAATTGTGTCTGTCCTGCCGTCTCATTCAGCAACGCCAGATCGCCACCAAGTGTTGTCTGCGCCTTCGCGTGAGGTTTGAGGCTTTGAAATTCCTGCCAGTTCGTGTCCTTCGCCGGCGTCACCAGTTCGCGCGTCTGCAATCCTACGCGACTGCGGGCTTCCAGCCCTTCCATGATGCGTTCCGCCTGCCGTTTCCCGGCGCGGACAATTTCGGGAAGCTGCTCAAGGAGCGTTCGGTTGCTGCGGGATTCTGGTTGTGTTGCCATTGCGCCAAACGCAACTGCAACCACGGGAGATCAAAATGAAGAGGCGCGGACTTAACGCACCCTGATCCGAGGCACCGCGAAGCGCCTTGCACAGAAGCACGCCAAGCCGCGCCCACTTGGGCGCGCTCGGTCGGTGTCTGTGCGGGCTTGAAAATTCGCGGTTTTCGGATCAGCCCGTAGCCGTAGCTACGCAAAATTAGTTAGTAAAAAGTTTGGTTTTTTAAGTTCCGTTTCGTTTGGTTGTTTATACGGACGCGGGGAGGTTATGCACAATCTGGCGGCAGAACAACCGCAGATTTACCATTCGGTAGATTCTTCGCAAGGCGTGTAGCCCGAAAACCAGTCCCAAATCTTGCGGCGCAGAGCCGAAAAGTTTTTTCCAAAGCCGCAGACGAATCAGGTATTCCAACGGGGAACAATTTTTTTGATTAACGATGCCGTTTTTGTCGAGGTAATAGGATTCTCCGTAAATTTGCGGCCTTGTGGCCTTGAAAACTTTTGCGCTTCCTGCATCGAGAAAAACAAGGTGTTCGGAACCTTCCGCCAGCTTTGGAAAATTGATTTGCGAATCGCCCGCGTGATTGCACGAACCCGCCCAAGCCAGAAGTTCGTCAGCCTGTCGCTTGGCTATTTCTTCGGGGGTGGATTCTGGAAGGATCGCACCTGCTTGGAGGCTTCTGAAAAGTTGACCGATTGGGGTGACGCCGCCACTGCATGTTGGACACGGCCACGGACGCCAGCGAAGTCCCTCACCACTTGCGGCGGGACATAGACCCGAACAGGCGTCGTTTTCACTTGAAAGTTCACTCGGTTAAAAATAGTCGCGAAACGGAATAATGCAAGCTTGGCCGAACAATCATTGAAACTCTTGCCGATGGATTCTATAAATAGCAGTGTGGCAAGCGGGAACAAACGATTTTTTGATTTATCTCCCGGTGAGCCGGATAAATTGCGGGGAACGTCACTTCAAAAATGCTATGGACGCAAAATCACAAGCCAGTTAAAAGCGTTGCCGAATCGGAATAATGCACCTTTTTGATCTGATAAGCCCCGAACCCATTGGATTGTCCGGCAAATTGAAACCGAATGAAAAAAGTTCTGCCTGCCATCCCCGTAGGGTCGCCAATCTTTTTTCACGTCCCGCCACTACCAGTTGAAAACCGTCCCCGCGCCTGCCACATTGCGCCAGCAACTTTGAACATCCCCGTGAAAACCCCGTCCAAAGTCCGTTGCCCGACGTGCCGGAAATCCGGCGACTGGTCCGCCGGCAAGTTCGCCCCGTTCTGCTCGCACCGGTGCAAACTGGTGGACCTGGGCAAGTGGTTCAGCGAAGAGCACCGCGTCGAATCGCCGCTGCGCCCGGAGCACTTTGCGCAATACGAGGATTTGCCGCCGGGCGCGCAGCTCGACCGGCCCGAAGAAAACGAAACATGAAATGCACCTTGACCTGCCTGCTGTTCGCCGCGCTGACGCTCGGCGGCGGAACGAAAACCTTTTCCCAGACCAACCCCATGAACCCTGACGCCACGACCAACCTCACCGAGCGCGCCACCTTTGGCGGCGGCTGCTTCTGGTGCACCGAAGCCATGTTCCAGACCGTGAAGGGCGTGAAGTCCGTGACCAGCGGCTACGCCGGCGGCAAGACCGCGAACCCCACCTACGAGCAGGTCTGCTCCGGCGCGACCGGCCACGCCGAGGTCATCCAGATCGCGTTTGACCCGCGCGAAGTCTCCTACGCGCACCTCGTGGACGTCTTCTGGAACGCGCACGACCCGACCACGCGGAACGCCCAAGGCGCCGACCATGGCACGCAATACCGCTCCATCATCCTCTACGAAAACGCCGCGCAACAAGCCGCCGCCGAAGCCTCGCGGAAAAAGGCGCAGGCGCACTTCGCCAAACCCATCGTCACCGAAATTGCGCCGCTGACGAAATTTTACCCGGCGGAAATCTATCACCAGAATTATTTCCGTAACAACGGCGACGCCCCCTACTGCGCGGCGGTCATCCGTCCGAAACTGGAAAAGTTCAAGGCCAAGGAAAAACAGCCGTGACCGCCCCCGCCCTTTCCGGCCATCATCACTGACATGACCTGCAACTTTTTGCCCGCCCGCCGCGCCGCCGCCGCGCTCGGAATTCTTCTCGCGCTCACCGGCCCGCTCCGCGCCGAGCCCGCCGCCGCCACGCCGCCGCCGAACCCGCGCCGCCCCAGCCTCATCCTCATCGTCGCCGACGGCCTCGGCTACGGCGACCTCGGTTGCTACGGCCAGGCGCGCATCAAAACGCCGCACCTCGACCGCATGGCGGCGGCAGGCGTGCGCTTCACCAGCTTCTACGCAGCCAGCCCGGCGAGCGCCACGGCGCGCGCGGCGTTGCTGCTGGGCCGCGACTCCG
>JAPLTZ010000445.1 GCA_026397895.1 Verrucomicrobiota bacterium
AGGCTGTTCATCACCACGATGACCGTGCTGCCCTCGTGCCCCACCACGCCCAGCGTCAGCGGGATTTTGCCCGCCAGAGCAAAGCCCACCAGCACCACCACCGTGCCGAGCGAGATGACCAGATTCTGCCGGATAATCCGCCGCGCCCGCTGGCTCAACTGGAACGCCGTCAAAAAATTCTCCAGCCGGTCGTTCATCAGCACCACCTCCGCCTGCTCCAGCGCCGCGTCCGAACCGCGCGCGCCCATCGCCACGCCCACATGCGCGGCGGCCAGGCTGGGCGCGTCATTCACCCCGTCGCCGATCATCGCGATGGGCAGGCCGCGCTCCGTGAACGACCGGATCACCGCCACCTTGCCCTCCGGCTTGAGCTCCGCGCGCACGTCGTCCAGATGCAACTGCGTCTTCAAATGCTCCGCCGTCGCGCGCCGGTCGCCCGTCAGCACCACCGTCTGCAAACCCGCCCGCCGCAACTCCTCCACCACCGCCCGCGCCTGCGGCCGGATGTCGTCCCGCAAAATCACGCGCCCCAGCAAATCCTCCTCCGCAATCCACACCTCGGAAAAACCCGCGTCCGTCGCCGGCACCGCCGCAATTGCCCCCGCGTGCGCGCCGCGCGCCAGCCAGTCGCGCCCGCCGAGCTGCGACGTCCGGCCCGACCGCGTCGCGCGCAACCCCCCGCCCGTCACCGACTGATGGCGCGCGCCAGCGGATGCGTCGAAAGTTTTTCCAGCGAGTAGGCCAGCCGCGCAATCTCCGCCTCGCGCCCCGGCGGAAAACTCTCCACCCGATCCACGTGCAGCTCGCCCGTGGTCAAAGTCCCCGTCTTGTCCATCGCCACCGCCTTGATTTCCGCCAACTTCTCCACCGCCGCGCCGCCGCGGAACAGGATGCCCCGCCGCGCGCCCCACGCGATCGCCGCCAGCACCGCCGACGGAATGGACAGCACCAGCGCGCACGGCGACGACACCACCAGCAACGTCATCGTGCGGTAAAACGCCGTCAGGTCGGGCGTGCCGGGATTCTGGAAAGCGGGCAGGCGGAACCCCAGCCACCACACGAAGAACATCGCGAACGACAGCCCGATGACGACGTAGGTGTAGATGGCGCTGAACTTGTCCGTGAACCGTTGCGCCGGCGCTTTCAGATGCTGCGCGTCCTGGATGAGCCGGATGATTTTCTGCAACGCGCTCTCGCTCGCCGGTCGCGTCACAGCCACCTCCACCGCGCCCCAGAGATTGATTGTGCCGGAAAGCACCGCGTCGCCCACGCGCTTCGTCACCGGCGTCGCCTCGCCCGTGAGATTCGATTCATCCGCCGCCGTCTCGCCCTTGGCGATTTCCGCGTCCACCGGGAACTGGCTGCCCGGCTTCACCAGCAGCCTCATGCCGGCGCGGAGTTTTTCCACCGCGATTTCGGTTTCGTGTCCGTGTTCGTCCAGCAACGTCGCGACTTTGGGCGTGTCGCGGAAGAGCGATTTGATTTCGCGCTGCGTCCGTTCCATCGCGTAATGCTCCAGCGCGCCGGCGAACGAGAACAGGAACAGCAGCGTCACGCCCTCGTTCCACTGGTTCACCGCCGCCGCCCCGACGGCAACGGTGAGCATGAGG
>JAPLTZ010000097.1 GCA_026397895.1 Verrucomicrobiota bacterium
AAATTAAATGAGCGACCCCACGCGCAAAAACGATTTAAAGCTGCTGTCCATCATCATCCCGGCGCGGGACGAGGAGGGCTGCATCGCTTCGACCGTCGAGCATCTGCACCTCGAACTCACGTTGCAGAAAGTTCCGCACGAGATTGTCGTGGTGGACGACGGCAGTTCGGATGCGACGTGGAAGATTTTGGCGGAGTTGAGCGCCAAGATTCCCGAACTCGCGCCGACGCAGAACACCGGCCTGCACGGTTTTGGCCGCGCCATCATCTGGGGGCTGAACAACAGCAAGGGCGACGCCGTGGTGATCATGATGGCCGACGAGTCCGACGACCAGCGCGATGTGGTGAAGTATTGGCGGCTGCTAAACGAAGGCTGGGATTGCGTGTTCGGCAGCCGGTTTGTGAAGGGCGGCGGGACGATTGATTATCCGGCGTTCAAGCTGTTCGTGAACCGCTGCGCGAATTTTTTCATCAAGGTCATCTTCCACATCCCGCTCAACGACACGACAAACGCCTTCAAGGCCTATCGCCGCGAAGTCATTGACGGCTGCCGCCCGCTCATCGCGCCGCATTTCAACCTCACCGTCGAGCTGCCGCTCAAGGCCATCGTGCGCGGGTTCACATGGACGACGATGCCGATCACCTGGAAAAACCGCCGCACGGGCGAGGCCAAGCTGAAGATCAAGGAGATGGGCAGCCGCTACTTTTTCATCTGCTGCTACGTCTGGTTGGAAAAGTATTTCAGCCGGGGCGATTACCGGAAAAAGCAGCCGTGAACATAGTTTGGCTCAAGACTGGCCCGCTGCATCCGCTCGACACCGGGGGGAAAATCCGCACGTTCAACATGCTCCGCGCGCTCGCGCGCCAGCACCAGGTCACCTACCTCTCGCTTTGCCCGCCGGGGATTCCTGAAAACATCCGCCAATCCGCCGCCGAATACTGCCGGCGCGCCGCATGGATTCCGTGGCGCGAAGCCCGCAAAGGTTCGGTGGCATTTTATTCGCAACTGGTCGCAAATCAGATCGGTTCCAAGCTGCCGTTCGTCATCCAGAAATACCGCTCCGCAAAAATGGCGCTGGCCATCCACGAACTCGACAGGCTGGGGACGTGCGACCTCATCGTCTGCGATTTTCTCACGCCGGCGGTGAACCTCATCTGGCCGGGGCGACCGCTCCGGACGCCCACGCTGCTGTTCCAGCACAACGTCGAGTCGCTCATCTGGCAGCGGATGCAGGCCAACGCCACCGGCCTCAAGCGTGCCTATCTGCGCGGCCAATGGCGGCGCATGAAAAAGTTCGAGCAGGAATCCGGCCGCCGGTTCGATGGCGTCGTCGCCGTGTCGGAGGAGGACGCCGCCGTTTTCCGCCGGGAATTCGGGCTGAACAATGTGCTGGGCGCGGTGCCGACGGGCGTGGACTGCGATTTCTTTGCCGAAAGCAGAACGCCGCGCCAGGAACACTCGCTCGTGTTCCTTGGCTCGATGGACTGGATGCCGAACATTGACGCCGTGGAATTCTTCACCGCCGAAATCTGGCCGGCGGTGAAAGCAAAATTCCCAGCTGCGACCGTCACCATCGTCGGGCGCAATCCGCCGGCGAAAATCCGGGAACTGGAGAAGCGCATCGCCGGCGTGCGCGTCACCGGCACGGTGGACGACGTGCGCCCGCATCTCGCGGCAGCGGCGGCGATGGTCGTGCCGCTGCGCGTGGGCGGCGGGACGCG
>JAPLTZ010000018.1 GCA_026397895.1 Verrucomicrobiota bacterium
CGGCGTCAATCCGCTGCGCGGTCAGAACAACGTCCAAGGCGCGTGCGACATGGGCGCGATGGCGAACAAACTTCCCGGCTACCAGGACTGGAGCGATCCCGTCGTGCGCGCCAAGTTTGAAAAAGCCTGGGGCGTTCCGCTCCCGCAGAACAAGGGCGGCAAAGTCCCGCTGTTCATTTCCGCCGCCGGCCGCGGCGAACTCAAGGCGCTCTACATCGTCGGCGAAGACCTCGTTGCCACCGAGCCGAACCAAACCAAGGTCATCGAGGAACTCGGCAAGCTGGAGCTGCTCGTCTGCCAGGAAATTTTCATGTCCGAAACGGCGAAGCTCGCGCACGTCATCCTGCCGAGCGCTTGCTGGGCGGAGAAGGACGGCACCTTCAGCGCCTCCGAGCGCCGGATGCAATTGATCCGCAAAGCCGTCGAGCCGCCGGGTGAAGCCAAGGCTGATTGGGAAATTCTTTGCCTCATTTCCACCGCGATGGGCCATCCCCTGCGCTACGAAAATCCCGCGCAGATTTTCGACGAGATGGTCAGCCTCGCGCCCATGTTCGGCGGCATGAGCCACCGGCGCATCGGCGAGCGCGGCCTGCAATGGCCTTGCCCCACGGCAGAGCATCCGGGCACGCCGTTCCTGCACGCCGGCAAGTTCACGCGCGGCAAGGGCAGGTTCCATGCGATCACGTTCCAGGCGCAGAAGGAAGAGCCGTGCGCGGAATATCCGCTCATTCTTTCCACCGGCCGCACGCTCTACAATTACAACTGCGGCAACATGACGCGCAAAGCCGCCGTCATCAACCAGCGCGATCCCGGCAACTTCGTGGAAATCCATCCGGACACCGCCGCGCGCTACGGCATTCAACGCGACGAAAAAATCACGGTGCGCACGCGCCGGGGCAAGGTCACCGGCCGCGCCGTCGTGGGCGACCGCGTCCGGCCCGACATCATCTGGATGCCGTTCCATTTCGCCGAAGAGCCGACCAACAACATCACCAACGACGTCTTCGACCCCGTCACCGCCACCGCCGAATACAAGTGCTGCGCCGCCCAGATCGAAAAACTGTGAACGCCTGTTTGAAAACCCGGAACTGGCGGCAAGCGCAAACTCCCAGGCTGGTAGGGATGGCGCGCTGCGCCGTCCCCGTCGCCGAGCGCAGCGTCAGGCGACGGAACGAATTGGCCACGCGTGTGAAACATTGCGCGATTTATTCCGCCCGCTCCGCGCGGGCGGGGACAGCGCAGCGCGCTGTCCCTACCACCTGCCTGAAAGCAGCCCCATGTTGCGCGTAACCCTCAACGGCCAGCCGCACGCCGCCGCAAACGGCACCATCCTCACGGCGCTGCGCGCGGCGGGCATCGCGGTGCCGACACTGTGCCACGACGCGCGGCTGAAACCCATCGGCGGCTGCCGTCTCTGCCTCGTGCAGGTTCAGGGCCTCGCCAATCCCGTGCTCGCCTGCAACACGCCGCTCGCCGACGGCATGGTCATCGCCACCCACACCGCCGAAATCGAAGCGCAACGCCGCGCCACGCTCCAGTTGCTCGCCAAAAACTATCCCGCGTCGGCCGTGGCGCAGTTTCCCGACAAGGAATTTCACCGTCTGCTCCGCGCCTACGACGTGACCGTCGCGCCCGATGGCGGAAACCCCGCGAGTTTTCGCGATGACTCGCATCCCTACATCCGCGTGGACATGGCGCAATGCATCACCTGCCAGCGCTGCATCCGCATCTGCGACGAAGTCCAGGGCCAGAATGTCTGGGAACTCAAGTTCGGCGGCGACGGTGCGGCGGTGCGGTTGCGCGGCGACGCGGCCACGCTGCGGGCGAGCGCGTGCGTCAGTTGCGGCGCGTGCGTGGACACCTGTCCCACCGGCGCGCTCGAGGACAAAACGCTCCTGACGCTCGGCGTGCCGACCGAATGGCGGCGCACGACCTGTCCGCATTGCGGCACCGGCTGCGAGATGGATGTGGGCACCCGCAGCGGACGCATCGTGGCGGTCCGCCCGGTGATGGACGCTCCGGTGAATCGCGGTCATCTGTGCGTGAAAGGCCGCTACGCCTTCGGCTTCGTTCACGCTCCCGACCGCGCCCGCGAACCGATGCTCCGCGAGAACGGCGTCTGGAAAACCGTGTCGTGGGCGGAGGCCATCAGTTTCACCGCCGCCGCGCTCCAGCGCATCCTCGCCGAACACGGCCCGGACAGCGTGGGCGTGCTGGGCTCGTCGCGCGCCACGAACGAGGAGAATTATCTCGTCCAGAAATTCGCCCGCGTCGTGCTCGGCACGAACAACGTGGATAGTTGCGCGCGCGTCTGCCACACGCCTTCCGCCGCCGCGATGAAGATGACGTGCTCGGCGCGCGCATCAAGCAGGCGGTGCGACGCGGCGCGCGGCTGATCGTGATTGATCCGCGTCGTATCGAGCTCACCGATTACGCCGCCGTGCATCTCGCGGTGCAGCCCGGCACGAACGTGCCGCTGCTGAACGCGATGGCCTGCGCCATCGTGGAGGAAGGTTTGCAGGACGCGGATTTTGTCCACGAGCGCGTGACGGAATGGCCGCAGTTCTGCGAGTTCATCAAGCAATGGACGCCCGAACGCGCCGCCGACATCTGCGGCGTGGACGCGAAATTGATTCGCGCCGCCGCGCGATTGTATGCCACGGAAAAACCCGCCCTCTGCGCACACGGCCTCGGCATGACCGGCCACGTCCAGGGCACGGAAGGCGTGATGTGCCTCGTGAACCTCGCGCTGCTCACCGGCAACCTCGGCAAGCCGGGCACGGGCATCAATCCGTTGCGCGGCCAGAACAACGTGTTCGGCGTGGCGCAGATGGGTTGCGACCCCGGCACGCTCACCGGCTCGGTGCCGCTGAACGAAGGCCGCGCGTTGTTCGAAGGTGTGTGGCACGCACCGCTGCCGACGAAGCCCGGCTTGAACCAGCTCAAGATGATGGACGCCGCCGCCGCCGGTAAGCTCCAGGCGCTTTGGGCCATCGGCTACGATTTGTTTCTCTCCAACGCCAACGCCAACGCCACACAGCAGGCGCTGGAATCCGTGGGACTGGTGATCGTGCAGGATTTGTTTCTCACCGAGACGGCGCGGCGCTTCGGCACGGTGTTTTTCCCCGCCGCCTCGCCGTTTGAAAAGGACGGCACCTACATGAACGCCGAGCGCCGCGTGCAGCGCATCCGCAAGGTCATCGAACCGGTCGGGCAATCCCGGAACGACCGCGAGATCATCTGCGAACTCGCGCGGGCGATGGGCAAGGGCGATGGTTTCCACTTCGCGACCGCCGAGGAGGTGTGGAACGAAATCCGCGCCGTGTGGCCGCTCGGCAACGGCATCACCTACGACCGCATGGAAGCGACCGGCGTGCAATGGCCGTGCCTCGCGCCGGAGCAACCGAGCCTGGAGATATTGCACGGCGAAACCTTCGGCGGTGGCAAACCGGCGGCGTTGCGGCGCATCTCCTACAACGCCACGACGGAAACGGTCATCGAGGAATTTCCCTTTCTGTTGACCACGGGCCGCGCGCTCTACCAGTTCGGCGCGGGCACGATGACGATGCGCACGCCCAACGCCGAGTTCCGCCCCGCCGACTTGCTGGACATTTCCGCCGCCGACGCGCAGCGGCTGGGCCTGCGCGACGGCGACCGGGTCAAGGTGCGCAGCCGCCACGGCGAAGCCACGCTCGCGCTGCACATCAGCCCCGCCATGAAACCCGGCGAACTCTTCGCCACCTTCCAGACCGCGCGCGTGCTGCTGAACTATCTGACCAGCCCGCACCGCGACCGCTTCGTGCAGACCCCCGAATACAAAGTCACCGCCGTCCGGTTGGAGGTTTGATGGCGGCGAAGTTGCTGGAGATTTCAGCGGTGAAACCAAATCTGACGCTGGAAGGTTTGCGGCTGGTGTGGGCGGCGGACTGAATGTCTTCCGTCTATCCTTACGTTAGGCGGCGTTCTCATGCGGTGGTGGTCTGCTGCTGCGGACTCTCCGTAGAACGAAATAGCCGACTGCTCCCCAAAGCACCAAGTCGTATGCAACCGACTCAATATCGAAGACTGGCCCGAATCGATTTTTGGGGTCTGCTCCGACAACAAAACGTCCAGTAGTGCATCCGATCAATGGATGAACGTATCGGAACGGGAGTCCTCGTGCCGGGCCACATGAGCAACCGGTATCGATGAGATACGACGCGCTTGTCACGAGAAGGCTAATGCCGAGAGCGCCGATGATGGAAAGCGAGGTGCGCATAGCCGTCTAACAGTTAATGTCCGGCGTAAAGTTCCGCCCATCCGGTTTCATGGGGCGATACTATTCCTGGCGTCAGTTTCTGTCAGCAAACTTCCGGTTGAAAGCTGCCAACGTCAGCTTCATCTTCGGCGTTCCGGTTTAACTGTGACAGAATGGGAGGTTTTGAAAACCGCCGAGCACCCAATCACCAAAGAAACAGTCCAGAACACAAGACCCGCAAACCGTCGGCGTGTAACTTGACCTTGTGAATCACCAGCCGTTTCCATGCGACAGCCAGATTTTCCGTCCAGCGGAAAAGTCTGCCGGGCTTGATTCACCGTCCAGATTCGCACCCAAAGGCAGCGCCACGTTCCGCGAGCTGCTGAACGCGGGACGTTTTTTTTACGGCGCGGAACTCGTCACCACGCGCGGCATTCCCGAACCCGACCAGCGCCCCAAGCTCGTCGAACTCGGCGAGGCGCTCGCCGCCGATCCGCGCATCGGCTGGGTGTCCATCACCGACAATCCCGGCGGCAATCCGATGCTCCCGGCGGATTGGATCGCCAACCTTCTCAAGCCGCGCGGCACGCAACTGGTCATTCATCTTACCTGCAAAGACCTCAATCGAAATGGCCTCGAATCCGCCGCCTGGCGTTACGCGGCGGAAGGCTTCGACAACATTCTCGCGCTCACCGGCGATTATCCGGCGACGGGTTTTCAGGGCCGCGCGCTGCCGGTGTTTGACCTGGATTCCGTGAGCCTGATTTCCATGCTGCGCTCGATGAACGAGGGGCTGGAAGTCACGCGCCCCAACGGCAAGACCGAGCGGCTGCCGAAGACAAATTTCTTCATCGGTTGCGCCGTGTCGCCGTTCAAGCGGCAGGAGCGCGAGCTGATGCCGCAGTATTTCAAGCTCGCCCGCAAGATCCAGTGCGGCGCGCAATGGGTCATCCCGCAGCTCGGCTACGACATGCGGAAATTTCACGAGATAAAACTTTTTCTCGACTGGGCGAACCTCACCACGCCCGTCATCGGCAACGTCTATGTGCTGAACAAGACCGTCGCCGGCATGTTCAACAAAAACAAAATCCCCGGCTGCGTCGTCAGCGACGCGCTCTACGCGCAGGTGGAAAAATACGCCGCCGGCGCGGACAAGGGCCGGGCGTTCTTCACGGAACTGGCGGCCAAGCAGCTCGCCGTTTTCAAGGGCATGGGTTTCGCCGCGAGCTATCTCGGCGGTGTGCACAAGGCGGAGACATTCGCGCAGATCATTGACCAGGCGGAAGGCTTCGGCGCGGATGACTGGAAACAGTTCGCCAAAGAAATCCAGTTTCCGAAGAACGAGGAGTTTTATCTTTTCGAGCAGGACGAGCAGACCGGCCTCGGCGATCCCGCGCGGCTCAACCGCGCCTATGTCCATTCGCTGACCGAGCCCTCGCCCGCCACCGACGTGACGTGGAGCTACCGCATGACGCGCCTGATCCACGACTTGGCGTTCACGCCGGGCAAGAAGCTGTTCCCCGCGTTGCAGAAAATTTACGGGCGCTTGGAAGCGCACGACAGCCAGCGCACGATGAAGGCGCTGCACGGCGTCGAGCACGCTTCCAAGGCGATGATTTACGGCTGCAAGGATTGCGGCGACTGCTCGCTGCCGGACACCGGCTACCTCTGCCCGCGCGCCGCGTGTTCCAAGACCGGACGCAACGGCCCCTGCGGCGGCTCCTCCGACGGCCGCTGCGAACTCAACGACAAGGACTGCCTCTGGGCGCGCGCCTACGACCGGCTGAAATTTTACGGCGAATCCCGCCACATGCTCGAAGGCCCGGCGGTTTTCGCCAACCCCGCGCTGCTGGGCACCTCGGCGTGGGCCAACAATTTTCTCGGCCGCGACCATCATCACGTCGCGCCCCAGCCAAAAAAATCCTGACCAATAAAAATTATGCCCATCCCGCAACTGACCATCATCGGCGAATCCATCAACGATTCCGTTCCTTCCACCCACAAATTTTTCGAGGCCAACGACCTTGCCGGGCTGAAAGAGCTGGCCGTGTCGCAGGACACCGGCGGCGCGGGCTACATTGACGTCAACGTCGGCCCGCGGCCCGGCGCGTTCCTCGCCGAGATGGTGCGCCACGTCCAGAGCGTCACCACCAAGCCGCTCTCCATTGACACGCCCGACCCCGTCATGGCCGAGGCCGGGCTGAAGGCCTACGACCGCAATCGCGCCGGCGGCCGAATCCCCGTGCTGAATTCCATTTCCCCGCTGCGCATGGAAATGTTCCAGCTTACCAAAATCATGCCGTTCATTCCCATCCTGCTCGCCACCGAGCGCCAGGAAAACGGCGTCAGCAAAGCCTGCCACACCGCCGCCGAAGTCCACCAGACCGCGCGCGAACTCGTCGCCGAAGCTGGTAAGCACGGCATCCCGGTTTCGCAATGCATCATTGACCCCGGCATCTCGCCCATCGGCGCGGATTCCGAAGGCCGCTTTCACTGCCTCATGGGCGCGATCAAGTTGATTCATGCCGACCCCGCGCTCAAAGGCGTTCACATGAGCGTCGGCTTGAGCAATTTCAGCGTCATGCTCCCGCCGAAGCGCGCCGACGGCTCGCCCACGAAAGGGCCGCTGGAAAGCGCCTTCCTCACCCTCGCCGTGCCGCTGGGCATGGATCACGTCATCGGCTCCGTGAAACGCAAATACGAAATCCTCGCGCCCGACCATCCCGCCATGATGTGCCTAAACGACTGTCTCAAGCTCGAAGGCTTCGACGTCATCATGCGCGTCCAGGAATACTACGCCGAATAAATTTCCAAACCCCAAACGAAAGCACCCATCACCATGCCACTCTCCGACATCGAAATCGCCCGCGCCGCCAAAATCAAACCCATCCGCGAAATCGCGGCGAAGCTGCACATCCCCGACGAAGACCTCGAGCAATACGGCCACTACAAGGCCAAGGTCTCGCTCGACTACTTCCACACGCTCGACAACGCCCCGACCGGCAAGCTCATCCTCGTCACCGCCATCAACCCCACGCCCGCCGGCGAAGGCAAGACCACCGCGACCGTCGGCCTCGGCGACGGCCTCAACCGCATCGGCAAGCGCACCGTCATCTGCCTGCGCGAACCCTCCCTCGGCCCGTGCTTCGGCGTCAAAGGCGGCGCGGCGGGCGGCGGCTACGCGCAGGTGATTCCGATGGAGGACATCAACCTCCATTTCACCGGCGACTTCCACGCCATCGGCGCTGCGCACAACCTCCTGTCCGCGATGCTCGACAACCACCTCAACCACGGCAACGCCCTCAACATTGACGTCAACCGCATCGCCTGGCGCCGCGTCGTGGACATGAATGACCGCGCCCTCCGCGACATCGTCGTCGGCCTCGGCGGCACCGCCAACGGCATCCCGCGCGAATCCGGCTACGACATCACCGTCGCCTCCGAAGTCATGGCGGTTTTCTGTCTGTCCGAATCGCTGGCCGAACTCCGCGAGCGCCTCGG
>JAPLTZ010000144.1:0-713 GCA_026397895.1 Verrucomicrobiota bacterium
CTCGCCGACCTCGAAAATTATCTCAAGCGCGCCAACCGCGAACGCTCCGAAGCCATCGCCTATGCCAACCAATCCCTGCTCCAGAAACTCATCCCCATCCTCGACAACTTCGAGATGGCCCTCGCCGCCGCGTCGAACAACTCCCCTGAGAGCATCAAGTCCCACGCCGACGGCGTGGCCATGATCCACACCCAGCTCAGGGCCGCGCTCGCCGAAGCGGGGCTGGAGGAAATTGACGCCACCGGCAAACCCTTCGACCCGAATTTCCACGAGGCCGTCTCCGAGCAGGAATCCGCCGAAGTCCCCGACCACCACGTCCTGCAACAGCTCCGCCGCGGCTACAAACTCCGCGACCGCCTCCTCCGCCCCGCCACCGTCATCATCGCCAAAGCGCCCGCCGCAAAATAGTTTTTCCCTTTTGCCTTTTGCCTTTTGCCTTAACCAGCCATGTCCAAACGCGACTACTACGAAACCCTCGGCATCGGCCGCGACGCCTCGGCGGAAGACCTCAAGAAGGCCTACCGCAAACTCGCCGTCAAATTCCATCCCGATAAAAACCCCGGCGACAAGGCCGCCGAGGAACAGTTCAAGGAACTCAGTCACGCCTACGAAATCCTCAGCGACCCGCAGAAGCGCGCCGCCTACGACCAATACGGCCACGCCGCCTTCGACCCGCGCGCCCGTGGCGGCGGCGGCTTCGGACGCGGCGGCGC
>JAPLTZ010000144.1:737-4260 GCA_026397895.1 Verrucomicrobiota bacterium
CGGCGGTTTCCACGATCCCTTCGACATCTTCCGCGATGTCTTCGGCGGCAACACCGGCGACATCTTCGAGGGCATCTTCGGCGGCGGCGGCGGACGCCGCGATCCTTCCGCGCCCCAGCGCGGCGCGGATTTGCGCTACGATCTGGAAATTGATTTCGAGGAAGCCGCCCACGGCTGCGAAAAGGAAATCACCGTCTCCAAGGCCGAGACCTGCGAAGCCTGCGCCGGCAGCGGCGCGGAAGCCGGCTCCAAACGCCGCGTCTGCCCCACCTGCGCCGGACGCGGCCAGGTGCTCACCTCCCGCGGCATCTTCAGCATCGCCCAGACCTGCGGCCATTGCGAAGGCACCGGCCACGTCCTCGACAAACCCTGCCGCACCTGCCACGGCGGCGGGCGGCACGAAAAGAAATCCAAGATCAAGCTCCGCATCCCCGCCGGCGTGGATACCGGCGCGCGCCTCCGCTCCGCCGGCAACGGCGAGGGCGGCGTGCGCGGCGGCTCGCCCGGCGACCTCTACGTCGTCCTCCACGTCCGCGCGCATGATATTTTCGAGCGCGACGGCGACGACCTGATTTGCGAAGTGCCCATCGGTTTCACCCAGGCCGCGCTCGGCGCGGAGATGGAAGTGCCCACGCTCAACGGCCGGGCCACCATCAAAGTCCCCGCCGGCACGCAGCCCGGCACCGTGTTCCGACTCAAGGGCAAGGGCGTGAAAAACGTCCAAGGCTACGGCAGCGGCGACCTCCATGTGCGCCTGAACGTGGAAGTCCCCACGCGCCTGAACCACGAGCAAAAAGCCAAGCTCGAGGAATTCGCCAAGCTCTGCGACGGCAGCGAAAACCCCGCCGGCCAATCCTTCTTCGAGCGCGCCAAACGGTTCTTCAAGTGACCGGCGCAGCGCGGGGGCGGGACGCGGGCTGATTTGGAGTGCGCGGGCATGACCGCGCTTTGGAACTGGGCGACATGTCGCCCAGTCGGAAAGCGGCGACGTGTCGCCGCACTCCAAAAACGGCCTCGACAACCATTTTGGCCGGACGCAGATTTGCAGCCGTGAAAACCAACCATCTGCCATGAAAGACACCACCAAGCGTTCGGTTCTTCGCTGGATTCACATCATCTTTGCCCTGCCGATAGTCGGTTACATTTATGGCCCGCCGGCGGAGACCGTGCAGTATCTGCCCTACTTTCGATTCATTTACTTTCCGGCCGTTGTGCTTTCGGGACTTTGGATGTGGAAGGGCCAGGTCATTCGCCGACTGTTTTCGAGAGGGCCGGATGACCGCAACGCCTGATCCGGCAACCGGCGGCAAACCCGCCGCCCGCCGTGAAAACCGGCAACCACCTCCTGCCCGGGCAGAACATGCCTGTGCAAATCCACAATGGCCTTCTTCCCGGGCAGAATATGGCTATGGAAATCTCCAGCGACCTTCTGCCCGAGCAGAACCGGCCTGCGCAAATCCACAGTGACCTTCTTCCCGGTCAGAACCTGACCGCCAAAACCCGCAGCGACTGCCTGCCCCGGAAGCGCCTGCCTGCGGAAATGGCCTGTGACCTCCGGCCCGCGCCGGAACGACCCGGCAAAACCGGCGCTGGCGGTAGGATGGGCAACCCTCGCGCCCGCGATTTGCAGCCTTTGTCGGAAAATGATGGCAGCCCATTTCCCGGCAAAACACTCTGGACAAATCCCTTTGCTAGGAAGAAAGTCAAATCCGTGAAAAGTAATAGGCTGCAAACTCGCAGTTCAATTCACTGTTAGGCATCCTATGATTGCTATCTTCAGCGCAAAGTGGCACGGCGTTATGGCTTTGATTTGGTCGTTGATTGCATTTGGCGTGACAGCGTTGATGATTCACACATTTTGGGCGCAGTATTCTTTTGCCGGATTTATGGTTTGGTTGTTTGTCGGATGGCTTGCTCCAGTTCTGTTGCTGGCGATTTCAGGCGTGCGCAGAGGATGTGTCGTGAGCCGGGTTTGCGCATTGCTGGCTATTGTCGCGTGTGTGGTGTTGGTTATTCTGGCGCTGACTCCGCCACATCCCACATGATAAACCGGATGCCTACAATAGTCTGCAAGCCCGCGCCCCGTGATTAAGTTCTCCCCATTCCTGCCGCGTGAAACGCCACCTGCCCTTCGCCCTGCCCACGCTTGAGTTGAACGGCATTCATCCGCATACTCGCCCCATGCCATCGCCGTCAGTAACGCCGCGCTCACCGGTTTTATTTTTGGGGCTGGCGTTGTTCCTCGCCCTCGCCGCGCGGCCCGCCGCCGCCACGGTGTTGTGGAGCGACCCCGGCCCGAAGCTCGCGCACGAGACGGAGGCGGGCAAGGACATCCTCCACGGCGCCACCCACCGCGACGACAAGGCCACGGACACGCTGTTCTTCAAGTTCCGCGTGGACCCGGTTTCGGACGTGAGCACGGAGGAGTATTTCGCGGGCTTCCAGCTTTTCGAGGGCGAGGAGAACCGGCTGGCGGTGGGCAATTCGCCGAAGGCCTGGGCTTACAGCGCGTTTTACACGGCGGAAACTTTCCCGACAAACAAGACGCCCGGCGATTACGACCTGTCCTCGTCGCAACCGGAGCTGTTCCACGAGGGCGATGTGAAACCCTACGAGCTGCCCCGGCGCGGCAACGAGCGGGTCATCGTCTTCAAGGTGCAATACATCGCCGGCGGTGACGACCTGGTGACGGTGTGGCTGAACCCCAACCTCGCGCTCGGCGCGACGGAGGAAAGCCAGCCGGCCACGTTGACGACGCGGTTCAAGGCGAACGCGTCGTTCAATCAGCTTCGCCTGCGTCACATGGGCGGCGGCGGCGGGTGGAATTTCCGCGACATGGCGGTGGCGACTTCCTTCAACGATTTCATCGTGGAGCGTTTCTGGCAGACGTGGTGGTTCAATGGTTTGATGGTCTTGCTGCTGGTGTCCGGCGTGGCGGCGGGCGTGCGGCTCGTGGAAAAGAAAAAATATCAGCGGCGGCTGCAACAGGCGGAGCAGGAACGGGCGTTGCAGCGCGAGCGGGCGCGCATCGCGCAGGATTTGCACGATGACCTCGGCTCGTCGCTGGCGCGCATCCAGCTTTTGAGCGGGCTGGCGAAGGCGGACAAGCACCACGCGAAACAGGTGGAGGGTCATCTGGACAAAATCATCCAGTCGGCGGACGAGACGGTGCGGGCGCTGGAGGAAATCGTGTGGGCGGTGCGGCCGGGCAGCGATACGCTGGCGAGCCTCGTGGAATACATCGCGCATTTCGCGAACGAACTTTTCGAGGGCGACACGGCGCGCTGCCGGCTGGATTTGCCGAACGATCTGCCGGCGCTGCCGCTGCCGCCGGAGATGCGGCACGATATTTTTCTCGTCGTGAAGGAGGCGCTCACGAATGTTTTGCGGCACGCGGGAGCCAAGGAAGTTCTGGTGGAGGCGCGCATCAACGCCGCAACGCTGGAAATCCTGATCCGCGACGACGGGCGGGGTTTTGACGGGGCCGCGCCGCCGCCGGCGCTGCACAACGGTCTGGAAAACA
>JAPLTZ010000165.1:0-1469 GCA_026397895.1 Verrucomicrobiota bacterium
CACAACCCCGGCGGACAAGCGCCCCATCAAACCCAAACGCATCCGGAGGAACCATGTTTGATCCAAGCTCAATCGTCGTCGGACTCGAGGTCGGCACGTCCAAAGTCTGCGCCGTCGTCGGCGAACTCACCGCCGAGGGCGCGCTGAACATCATCGGCGTGGGCCAGGCGAAATCGAACAACGGCGTCCGCAAGGGCGAGATCATCAACCCGGCCATCGTCGAGGAGGACGTGCGCAACGCCATCGTCGAGGCCGAGCAGATGTCCGAGGCGGAAATCCGCAGCGTGTATCTCGGCGTCAGCGGGGCGCACATCCGCAGCTTCAGCAATCGCGGCGTGCATCCGGTGGTTTCCGCCGACCGCGAGATCACGGCGGAGGACGTGCAGGACGTGGTGAAGAACGCGAAGGCGGTGAACCTGCCACCGGAGAACCACATTTTGCAGACGTTCCGCCAGCACTTCACGGTGGACGGCCAGGAGCGCATCACCGATCCCGTGGGCATGCTGGGCGCGCGGCTGGAGGTGGAGATGCACGTCGTCCACGGCAACACCAACCGCCTGCAGAACGCCGTTCGCGCCGTGAAAGGGTTGCAGCTCGAAGTCGAGGAAGTCGTGTTCAACGGGCTGGCGTCGTCCCTTGCGCTGCTGACGAAGGAGCAGAAGGAAGTCGGCTCGCTCGTCATTGATCTGGGCGGTGGCACGACGGATTACACGGTCTATGTGGACGGCATCATCAAGCACACCGGCGTGCTCGCGGTCGGCGGCGACCACGTCACGAACGACCTCGCCATCGGCCTGAAGATCGCGCTCGGCCGTGCCGAGGGCCTCAAGCTCGAACACGGCGCGGCGCTGCCCGACGAAGCCGCGCGCGGCCAGACCATTTCCATTCCCGGCGAGGTCGGCCTGCCCGCGAAGACCGTCAACCTCGACCACCTGCGCCGCATCATGCACCTGCGGCTGGAGGAAATTTTTCATCTCATCGGCCAGGATCTGGAGCGCGCGGACATGCTCCGGCATCTGCGCGGCGGCATTTTCCTGTGCGGCGGCGGCGCGCGGATTCCGGGCATCGCCAAACTCGCGCAGGAGATTTTCGGCATCCCCGTCTCCGTCGGCAAAACCAATTCCATCAGCGGCATCACCTCCGCGCTCGACCAGCCGGAGTTCGCGGCGGCCATCGGGCTGGTGAAATTCGGCTCGCTCCAGCAGCGGCGGCGGGCGAAGCCCGGGCTGCTGCCGTTCGGAATCGGCAAAACCGTCGGCAACCTTTTCAGCCGCATCGGCGCATAACCCAAAACCGTCATGACAACGCAAAACGAAACTCCCGTGCGCAACATCAAGGTCATCGGCGTCGGCAGCGCCGGCCACAACATCGTGCAACAACTCGCCGCGCGCGCGCTGCCCGGCCTGCAATTCGCCGTGCTGAACACCGAGCCGCCGGCGGGCGCGATGGAGTTCATCCCGCTCGCGGCA
>JAPLTZ010000165.1:1483-3700 GCA_026397895.1 Verrucomicrobiota bacterium
GGTTGCAGACGTGGCTCACAGGCGCGGACGTGGTGTTCGTCGTCGCGGGGCTGGGTGGCAAGACCGGCAGCGGTCTCGCGCCGGCGGTGGCGCGCATCGCGAAGGCTTCGGGCGCGCTGGTGCTGGGTTTTGCGACGACGCCGTTCGCGTGCGAGGCGAGCCGGCGCGCGCGGCAGGCGGAGCAGGGGCTGGCGCGGTTGCGGACGGCGGCGGACGGCGTGGTCTGCCTGGCCAACGAAAAAATCCTCAAGCTCATCGACGAAAACACAAGCCTGCTCGACACGTTCAAGATTTCCAACGAGCTGCTCACCGACGGCGTGCGCGGCGTGTGGCAGTTGCTCAATTACAACGGGCTGATCGAGATTCATTTTGACGACCTGCGCGATCTGATCCGTGCCGGTCAGGCGGAAAATGTTTTCGCCACCGCCGAGGCCGCCGGGCCGAACCGCACCCGCGAGGTGGTGGAGAAACTCATCGCCCATCCGCTGCTCGACGGCGGTCGCGCGCTCGGTGCGGCGCAGTCGGCGCTGGTGAGCATCGTGGGTGGGCCGGGACTTTCGATGGCGGAGGTGAACCGCGTGATGGAGCAGCTCAACCGCCAGTGCGAAGGCGCGCAGGTGCTGATGGGCGCGGCGATTGATGCGGCGTTCGCCGACCGGCTTTCGGTGACGGTCATCGCCGCGCGCGGCGAAAGCGCGCCGGTGGTCGCGCCGGAGTTGGACACGCAGTTTCTGCATCCCACGGAGGCGGTGCGGCCGGCCTCGCGGTTCGTGCCGCCGCCGCCGACGTTGACGCCGGAGAAGATGGAGCTGCTCGCCGCCCGGCGGGTGGCGGGCGGACGTTCGCGCAAGGGTGGGCCGAAGATGAAGCAGGANGGAGATTGTTTCCAAGGGGCGCTTCGACAAGAGCGAGCCGACGGTGCGCAACGGCGAAGACCTCGACCAGCCGACGTTCATCCGGCGCGGGATGGTGTTGAACTGATTTTTCAGCCACGGATTTTCACGGATGAAACATGGATGGAAAATTATCCGTGTTCAATCCGTGTTTCATCCGTGGCTAAATTGAAAGTGCTTTCACGGTTGCTTCCAGACTCGCCGCGTCGGCGACGTTCAGCATCTGCACGTTCTTATCAATCCGTTTCATGAAGCCGCTCAAGGCGGTGCCCGGGCCGAGCTCGATGAAGCGGGTGTAGCCTTGCGCGAGCAAGGCGCGCATGGATTCCTCCCAACGCACGGACGCGCAGACCTGCTCGACAAGGCGCGCGCTGATTTCGGCGGGCGCGCCGTGGGCTTGCGCGGTGACGTTGCTGATGACGGGGACGGCGGGGGCGGAGATTTTTGCGGTGGCGAGTTCGGCGGCGAGCTTGGGTTGCGCGCTGGCCATGAGCGGCGAATGATACGCGCCGGCGACGGGCAGGGGGATGGCGCGGCGGGCGCCCTTGGCTTTGGCGAGGTCGCAGGCGGCGATGATTTTTTCCTCTTCGCCGGAGATGACGAGCTGGCCGGGGCAGTTCAAATTGGCGAGCACGACGCCGGCGGCGGCGCAGACTTCGCGGGTGGGGGCTTCGTCGAGGCCGATGACGGCGGCCATGCCGCCTTTGGTGACATCGCAGGCTTCCTGCATGAACTTGCCGCGTTGACGAACGACGCGCAGGCCGTCCTCGAAGCCCAGCGCGCCGGCGGCGGTGCGGGCGGTGAATTAGCCGAGGGAAAGTCCGGCGGTGGCGTCGAACTTCTGAATTCGCCGAGGGAAAGTCCGGCGGTGGCGTCGAACTTCAGATTCGGCACGCGCGCCTTGAGCAGTTCAAAGCAGACCCAGCTCACGAGGAAAATTCCCGGCTGCGCGTTCACGGTCTTGGTGAGTTCGCTGTCGGGGCCGTTGAAGCAGACGTCGGCGAGGTCGTAGCCGAGGGCGGCGTTGGCGCGGTCGAACCACGCCTTGGCGGCGGGATAAGTGGCGGCGAGGTCTTTGCCCATGCCGACGGTTTGGGCGCCTTGGCCGGCGAAGAGGAGTGCGGTTTTGTTCATAAGTGGGCGGGAGATTAGCCACAGATGGACACGGATGAAACACAGATTTTCTTTCCGCGTGGTGGCGGGAGTTGTTCGGGGAATTGCGGGAGGCGGTTCTCCGACGGCGGGAACGGCTATGACGGTCGCGGGAGACGGTCTGAATATTGCGGGAGTGATTCCGTAGGTTGCGGGAGGCGCTATTCATATT
>JAPLTZ010000165.1:3805-6730 GCA_026397895.1 Verrucomicrobiota bacterium
GAGTAGGGATAGCGCGGGAGGCGCTCCGGATATTGCGGGAGCTTCCCCGGATAACGCGGGAGCGAGTCCGTATAGCGCGGGAGGCGGTATTTATATTGCGGGAGACAGTCCGTATAACCGGGGAAGCGAGTCTGTATAGACGGAAAGCCCAAAATACGAGCATTTTAGCCGTTCGACGCGGGTTGATAGAGGAATCGTGCCGTCGGAAGGGGGAAACTGGAAAGTTTCAGGCGTGGTTTGACAATCCGGAGTTCCCGCTGTAAATACATTGTGCATACACCGCGCACGAAAAGGCGCGGTAGAATCGTTTATGGAGTTTGATTGGAACAAGCCGCCGTTTGAATTGGCCGAGCCGCTCTCGGAGCGGGAGGTCGAGGAGTCGTTTGAAGACCCGTTCGCGGTGAAGCTGCTGCCGGACACGGCGCGGTTTTCGGTGCAGGCGCGGTTTTTCAATCTGGGCGTCTCGGCGGGCGGCACGGGGGTGTTCAGCGTGTATCGGACGAACGGGAAAATGGTGCGGGTGATTTACGCGCGGACGTTCGAACTGGAGGAGCAATTTTTTTATCAGCGCAAGTTGAACCAGAATCTGGCGCAGTGAAGCGAAACCAATGAACACATTCTCCAACTGGGAAGACGTGGCGCTCTTCGACACGGAAGAGGCGGAGGCGCTGTTCTGGTCGGAGAACCGCCCGGACCTGCGGCTGATGGAATCCGCCGTCTCCGGCTCGGGGGAATCGCAGGAGTCGGTGGCGATCTCGTTGCGCATCGACCCGCGGATGCTGGCGCGCATCAAGCGGCTGGCGCGGACGCGGTTTTTGAATTACCAAAGCATGATCAAACAATGGCTCAGCGAACGGATGGAGGAGGAGATGGCCGCCGACGCGCAACCGACCAATATGAAAAACCAGAACCGCAACCGCAACTCCGGCTTCACGCTCATCGAATTGCTCGTCGTCATCGCCATCATCGGCATTCTGGCCGGACTGGTCACGGCGCTTTCGGTGACGGCGTTGCAGAAGTCGAAGATTCATCGCGTGCAGGCCGAGATGGCGCATATCAAGACGGCGATTGAAAACTACAAGGCGAAGAAGGGGTTTTATCCGCCGGACAATCCGAACAATTCCCGCACCAACGCGCTCTACTACGAACTCTCCGGGGCGACGTTTGACGGAAACTCCCTTTACACCACGCTCGACGGGCGGGACTCTGTCGCCAACACGGCGTTGCAGACATACTGCGGTGTCGGCGGCATCGCCAACGCCTCCACCGGGAAAAAGGGCGACGACAATTTCACCGCCGAGAGTTTCATCGTCGGCTTCAAGTTCTCCGAGTTGGAAACCGTCGCCGGTGGGGTGCTGGTGATTGACGTGCCGGTGAACGGCGTGGACAAGAGCGACATCAATCCGTGGTATTACAACTCCTCCCACCCGACCAACAACCCCGACAGCTACGACCTGTGGGCGGAATTTCTGGTCGGCAGCAAGACCAACATCATCTGCAACTGGAGCGAACACGTCATCGTCAAATAAACCGACACCAAACCAAACATGAAAAAACCATCCTCAACTTTCGCGGCGCGCGCGCGCGGCTTCACGCTGATTGAACTGCTCGTGGTCATCGCCATCATCGGCATCCTGGCCGGGCTGCTGCTGCCGGCGCTGGCCAAGATGAAGGAAAAGGCGAAAATCGCCGTCGCCAAGCTGGACATGAAAGCCATCGCGGCTGCGGTCGGCCAGTATGAAGGCACTTACAACCGGCTGCCGGCGACCAACTCCGGTGTGAGTGATGATTTTTCATTTGGTGCCAGGGCAGGCACAGGGTTTGGGGCAATCAACGGATTGTCACAAATGAGCGGCAATGGGACGACCTATGTCGGCGACAATTCGGATCTCATGCTCATCCTGTTGAACATTGACCAGGCGGTGAACGCCAATCATGCGCGCAATCCGCAGCAGCACATCTTGCTTTCGCCCAAGATGGCGACCGACAACACCCTGCCGGGCGTTTCCACCGTGGATTACAATTACCGCGATCCGTGGGGGCATCCCTACATCATCTCGCTCGATTTGAATTACGACGACCACGTCTGGGATATTCTCTATGCCCGGCAAAGCGTCTCGCAGTCCAGCGGTGCCAACGGGCTGAACGGTCTCTATAACCCGGACCTTGGCGCTGGTCAGGTCAACCACTACCAATTCAACGGTAACATCCTGGTTTGGTCGCTTGGGCCAGACGGCAAGGCTGACGCAACCATCGGGAGTCCCGGTGTTCCAACGGCTAATCTGGGCGTGAACAAAGACAACGTCCTCGGCTGGCAATAATTCCATGCGCCTCACCCCTCCAACAGCAACCGCGTCGCGCGCGAACCGCCCTTCGCTGGCGTTCACGCTCATCGAGTTGCTGGTGGTCATCGCCATCATCGGGCTGCTGATGGCGGTGGGCAT
This sequence comes from Verrucomicrobiota bacterium, assembly GCA_026397895.1. Classification (GTDB taxonomy): domain Bacteria; phylum Verrucomicrobiota; class Verrucomicrobiia; order Limisphaerales; family JAFMIX01; genus JAFMIX01. The sequence continues at coordinate 6,250 of JAPLTZ010000165.1, forward strand.
TCCCGCGTTCAAGGGCTTCGGCAAATCCAACGCCATCGTCGCCGCCGACCGGCAGTTGCTGGATGATCTGGCGTTCGCCCGGCAGCGCGCCATCGCCGACCATACCACGGTTTTTCTGCTGTTCCTGCCGCCGACCAATTCGACGTTCTTGAGTTCGTTCACCGGCTCGCGCGCTTGGATGCAGACGCAGGTCACCAACCTCCTGCAGCAGCAGTATGCCACCTACGCGTTCTACGAGGAGCGCAGCGTGGGCGACCAGCCGGGGCAAAAGGCCGGGCGTTACCTGACGACTTGGAAGACGCTGCCGGAGGGGATTTTCATCGCCGAGAAAAAATTCCAGACCGCATTCGCCGGCATTGCGCCGTTTAATACCGACAGGCTGTTTCCCTTCCCGACGGTGGTGAGCAACAGCGTTTCATTGCCGTTGCCCTACCTGGAATTCAATTATCTCGGCCAGTTGGTGACGACCAATGCCAGCGGC
>JAPLTZ010000165.1:6800-9652 GCA_026397895.1 Verrucomicrobiota bacterium
AGTCATCCCGCTCGCGCGCGGCAGCATTTTCTACAAATCCGATTTAAGCGCCGACGTGCTGGAAATTCCGCCCGGCAGTTCCGTTTCCAATTCTGTCAACACCATGTGGCATCAAATCCGCATTGACGCCCTCACCGGCCGCGCGCGCGTCGAGCAACAGGAGATTCAATGAGAATTTCGCGCCCAGTTCCCATCGCCCGTCGCCACTCCGCGAAGTCCGCCTTCACGATGATCGAGATCGCGATGTCGCTGGCAATCATCGGATTTGCGCTGGTGGCCATCATCGGGATTCTGCCGATGGGAATCGACGTGCAGAAGAACAACCGCCGCGAAACCATCATCAACCAGGACGCGAACTATTTCATCGAAGCCATCCGCAACGGCGCGCGCGGGCTGGACGACCTCACCAACTATGTCATTGGCATCACGAACTACTGGACAGAATTGGATGGCAATTTTGTTCCGACCGCAACCCCGCCTGGGTCGGACTGGTATGATCGAAACGGATCTTCCGTTACTCCGACGTTTGCTTTGATCAGTGGCAGACGGATTGTCGGCATATTGAGCACGCCCAAATACGCGCCTTCCGGCGGCGGGAACTATCACAGCAATTATGTGGTGGCCTATTTCAAGGCGTTGAGCGGCGTGGCGATTGAGAAATTTCCGCAGGACAATGCGCTGATCAATGAAGCAGCTTTCAGCTACCGCTTGGTGCCGGAAATTGTGCCCTGCGGCTTGCGGGACAACACCTATTATGATGCCAGTTGGCGCAATTCCACCAATCGGCCCGTGTTCGACAATCTAACCAATAATTTGCACGATGTGCGGCTGCTGTTCCGCTGGCCGTTATTGCCGGGTGGAAAGATTGGCAATGGTCGTCAGGTTTACCGGTTGAGGGTCAGCGGCAACCTGACGAATGAGCCGTTGAACAGTCCGGCTTGGTTCTTCCAACCGCAGATTTTTGTCCCGTGAAAATGAACTTTGCCAAATCCGACCGCAGGTTGCTGGCGATTGCCTTCTCGCTCATCGAGATGATGATCACGGTGGCGCTGCTGGGCTTCATCGTCGTGGGGCTGACGGCGATGTTCGTGCAGACGCAGCGGGCGTTCCGCGGCGGCATGGCGCAGACGGACGTGCTGGAGGCCGGCCGCGCGACATCGGATTTGCTGGCGCGGGAGCTGGAGCTGGCGCAGCCGGCATACTTGGCCAACGCCAATTTTTACGTCCAACCTCAGACCAACAACTTCCAATCCCTGCCCGGATCAAGCATGCAGCGCAAAAATACGCTCGGCGAATTCTTCTTCCTGACGCGGAGCAATCTGACGTGGACGGGCATCGGATATTTTATGGACCCGGTGACGAACGGTGTGGGAACGCTCTACCGCTACCAGACCAACGCGTCCGGTTCGCAGACGCCCGGCCTGCCTTCTATTGCCGGCAAGTATGCATTGAGCCACCGCGTGGCGGACGGCATCGTGCATCTGCGGTTGCAGGCGTATAACACCAACGGGGTGCTGCTCGATCCGCCCATTCCAGGGGCTTGGACGAATGTGAGTGCCAGTTGGAACTTGGGTGAGATTGCCTACACCTTCACCAGCAACGCCGTGCCGGCGTATGTGGAACTGGAACTCGGCGTGTTGGAATACCCCGCCTTAAAAAAACTCCAGGCGTTGCCGTCCGCCGCCCGCGCCGCGTATCTGGCCCGCGAGCAGACCGCCGGGCGCGTGCACATTTTCCGCCGGCACATCGCCGTCCGCAATGTTGACCCGGAGGCCTACCGATGAAATTGAAATTCCAAAAGCTGAAAGCTGAAAGCAGAAAGCTGAAATCGGCGGCGAGCCTGCCGTGCCGCAACTTGGCGGAGGCGGGCATCGCGCTTGTCATCACGCTGATCATGATCTCGGTGATTGCGTTCATGGCCATCACCTTCCTCGTGTTGAGCCAGCGCGAACGCGGCTCGGTCAGCGTCATCGCCAGCCAGACGGATGCGCGGCTGGCCGCCGAGACCGCGCTCCAGACCGCCACCGCCAAGCTCCTCGCGCCCGTCATCGCCTACACGAATCCGTTCGATTACGACCTGCTGGTCTCGACGAATTACATCAACCCGGCGGGGTTCGTTTCCAGCGGCCCCGCTTTCACCAGCTCCACGAACGTCAATTACGACTACCTCAACGGCGGCGGCGTCCTGAACAACGCGCAGCAGATGCAGAACATCGCCAACCTGCTTTACGACCCGCGCCCGCCGGTGTTCATCACCAACCGGACGACGGCCAGCAGCGACTTCCGTTATTACCTCGACCTGAACCGCAACGGGCGGCCTGACGCCAGCGGCTTCCTGCCGGAGACGAACAACCTGAACGCGCTCACCGGCAACACCAACTTCTACGTCGGCGACCCGGAATGGATCGGGGTTTTGGAACGGCCGGAACTGCCGCATTCGAGCTCCAACAAATTCATCGCCCGCTACGCCTACATCGCCGTGCCGGTCGGCAAGACGATTGATTTGAATTACATTCACAATGACGCCAAGCGGCTGGACGCGAACATGAGCGCGCAGGAAGGCTTTCTGCGGAATCAGGGAATCGGTTCGTGGGAAGAAAACCTGGCGGCCTTTTTGGTGGATCTGAACACCAACCAGTGGTTGCCGGGTTCGGGCTACACCTACAACTGGAGCGGGGCCGCAGTCTTGAACCCCAGCGGCGGCGTCGCATTTTACGACGCGCTGTCGCTGCTCAAATACCGCTATAACGGCACGCTTAACAATTTGCCGACCGCCGGGGGCGCTTTGCCCGCCAACCCGTTTGCCGCCGACGACATTGATGAATATTCCGACGGGCCGCTGATGCAGACCA
>JAPLTZ010000165.1:9714-10792 GCA_026397895.1 Verrucomicrobiota bacterium
ACAACACGAACCATTTTTTCACCACGCAGGAATTGTTCGACAAGACCAGGACGCAGATGGGGTATTCGGCCAGCGCCTTTGGTTTCACCGACCGTTTGCTGCAGGCCGGCACGAACAACGGCAGCTACGACCGCTACACGTTTTCCCGGCTGCTCGCGCAGTTGGGCACGGACTCGGCGGCGGAGCAGGGGAAGATCAACCTCAATTACCGCAACGTCTCCAACGGTGTCGTGGTGCCGAATCTGGAAACCCAGTTTCTGGCGTGGACGCCGGTTGAGTTCTTCACCAATGTCGCCGACCGGCTGCTGCTCAACCTCACGAACGAGTCGGAATTTGCCAGGGAGTTCCGCAGTTACCCGGTGCGCATTACCAACATCGTAATCTGGACGAGCACCAACAATAGTTACAACGACTACACCCCGGCGGTGCACCGGGTGTTGCAGCTCGCCGCCAACCTCTACGACGCCACGACGACCCTCCCGTGGCTCGTGGGCCGCATGCCGATGGGTGTCCTGCGCCTGCTCGGCGGCGCGCTGTCGGCGCAGCCGCGGCGCATGCGCGACGGCGTCAACCGCCTCACCGCGCCGTTCCGCTATCGGCGCTTCTTCCGCGGCGCGGTCCGCCACTACCGGCAGATGATCGGCCATCGCGCCGACCCGGGCTGGGTCGACCCCGCCACCGCGATCGCGCGTCTTCGCGAGGCCGGCGCCACGCGCATCCTGCTCAAGATGGATATCGAAGGCGGCGAGTACGAAGTGCTGCCGCGCATCGACGAGTGGGGCGAGCCGGTCGATCTTCTTCTCGTCGAGTTCCACGGGATCCAGGACGACCCCGCGCGCTTCAACGCGCTGATGCGCACGATCGCCCGGCTGTTCGTGCCCGTCCATCTCCACGGCAACAACTCGCAGCCGCTCACGCCGGACGGATTCCCCGGCATGGTCGAGATCACCTTCCTCGCCCGGCGGCTCGTGCCCGCGGGCTCGGCGCCCGAGCCGTTCTCGTACCCGATCCCCGAGCTCGACCGCCGCAGCTCGCTGCGGGGGCCCGAGCTCTCGTTCACCGCGTGACGCGCGAAAAG
>JAPLTZ010000059.1:0-1757 GCA_026397895.1 Verrucomicrobiota bacterium
AATCCGCTGAACAATTCCACCCACCGCGCGATGGGCTCCGGCGATGAACTCGTCGCCCCGGACGGCACGCCGCTGCCGCTGGTCGTGCTCGTGAACCTCGGCAGCGCCAGTGCCGCCGAGATCGTGGCGGGCTGCTTGCAGGATTCGCGGCGGGCGACCATCGTGCTCGGCGAGCAGACTTTCGGCAAAGGCTCGGTGCAGACGATCCTGCCGAACCCCGACGGCTCCGCGCTCAAGCTCACGATGGCCAAATATTACACGCCCAGCCACAAGGTCATCCACGAACACGGCATCACGCCGGACATCCTCGTGCCGATGACCGACGACGAGGAGCGCGATGTGATTTACAAGCGCACGCCCGGCGGCATCGAGTCGCTGGAGGAGAAAGACCGCGAGCGCGTCCGCAACGCCCGCGATGCCCAGCTCGACCGCGCCACCGACTTGCTCAAGGGCATGATGCTCTACGCGCAGCTCCAGCCGGCGGAAAAAGCTCCGGGCAAAATGGCGGCGGCGAAATAATTTCCGTGACGCTGCTCGCCCTCGAAACTTCCTGCGATGAAACCAGCGCCGCCGTCGTGCGCGATGGCGCGGTGCTGGCCAACGTCGTCGCCTCGCAGATCAAACTGCACGCGGAATACGGCGGCGTCGTCCCCGAACTCGCCGCGCGCGAGCATCTGCGGAATCTGATTCCCGTCGTCACCGCCGCGCTCGCCGAGGCCGGCGTGAGCGTCGCGCAACTGGGCGCCGTGGCCGCCACGCAAGGACCGGGGCTGCCGGGCGCGTTGATGATCGGCTTCAAGGCGGCACAGGCGATGGCGTTCGTGCTGGGCAAGCCGTTCCTGGGCGTGCATCACCACGAAGCGCATCTGTATTCACCGTGGATTTCTCCCGACGCAGCGTCGGGACGCGCGGACTTCGGGAATTTTCAGCCGAACGTCTCGCTCATCGTCAGCGGCGGTCACACGATGCTCGTGCTGGTGGAAGCGGAGTTGAAACACCGCGTGCTCGGCGAGACGGTGGACGACGCGGCGGGCGAGTGCTTCGACAAGACCGGCAAGCTCATCGGCCTGCCGTATCCCGCCGGGCCGGTGATTGACCGGCTCGCCGAGCAGGGGAATCCGAAGGCGTATGACTTCCCGCGCCCGCTGCTGCACGACGCGAACGACGACTTCAGTTTCAGCGGTCTGAAAACTTCCGTGCGCTATTTCGTGCGCGACAATCCCGGCATTCTCGACGACAACCAGAAAATCCGCGACCTCTGCGCCAGCGTGCAGGCGGCCATCGTGGAGGTGCTGGTGGCAAAAACCATCCGCGCCGCGAAGCGCAACGGCGTCCACTGCGTGACCGCGTCCGGCGGCGTGATCTGCAATCGCGCGCTGCGGGCGCAACTTGCCGCCGCTTGTGCCAAGGCGCGGCTGACGTTGCGGCTGGCGGAAAACAAGTTCAGCACGGACAACGCCGCGATGATCGGCATTTTGGCCGAACGGAAACTGCTGGCCGGGAAGCCGCCGACTTCGTTGGAGGCGGAGATTGCGCTGAACTGGGCGCTGGCATAGGTTGGACGCGCCATGAAATTTCGCTGTCTGCTCGCGCTGCTGCTGGGCGGTGCGCTCGCGGCGCGGGCGCAAGAGGAGATGGAGATGGTCAGCCTTCCCGACATCATCGCCGGCGCGCAACAGTGGGCGGAGGAAAATCTCGACACCAACGTGCTCAACGCGCTGCCCGAAGTGGATCAGGCAAAGGTGCAGCAGTTGCTC
>JAPLTZ010000059.1:1784-2860 GCA_026397895.1 Verrucomicrobiota bacterium
TTTGCAGCAGCGCTTTCAGGGAGAATACATCGTGGACCTCGCCGCGCTCCGCGGGCCCGCCGAAGTAATCCTGCCGTTGCTGGAGAGTCACCCGGAAACCCAGCCCTACGCCGCGTGGCTCAAGGCGCGATTGGATTATCTCCAGGCCGCCGAAGAAATCCGCCTGCTCGCCCCGCCGCCGAAAATCGAACCTGGCCAGGTGACGCCCATTCCCAATCCCACGCCGCAAAAGGTCTGCGAGCTTTGGGTGAAGAAGACCGCCGAGCGCCCGTGGCCGCCCGCCGCCAAAGACGCCGTGCCGCAACTGAAACTCATTTTCGCCGGCGAGAAAGTTCCGCGCGAACTCGTCTGGCTCGCGGAAGTGGAATCGTCGTTCGATGCCCGCGCCCGCAGTCCGGCGGGAGCGGCGGGGCTGTTTCAACTCATGCCGGTCACCGCCAAACGCTTCGGGCTTTCCCGCTGGCCGCGCGACGAGCGGTTGCAGCCCGAACCCAGCGCCCGCGCCGCCGCCCAATACCTGAAATTTCTCCACGACAAGTTCGGCGACTGGCGGCTGGCGGTGGCCGCCTACAACGCCGGCGAAGGCGCGGTGCAAAAACGGTTGAATCGCTACAAAACCAAAAGCTACGACGACATCGCCGTCCATCTGCCCGCCGAAACGCAGCTTTACGTGCCCAAGGTGGAGGCGATTCTCCTGCGCCGCGAAGGCGTGGAGCTGGCGAAGTTGGCGTCGTTGTAACGGCAGTTGCGTTACTTCGCCGCGAGCGCGGCTTCGATAGCTTTGGTGAGCTCTTCCGAATCGGGCGTTACTTTGGAATCGTAGCGGGCTATGATTGTGCCGTCCTTGCCGATGAGGAATTTGCCGAAGTTCCAGCGGATGTTTCCAGGGAACGGCGAGTCCGGCCCGGCGAGCGCGGTGTAGAGCGGATGGCGGTTCGCGCCGTTGACTTCGAGCTTGTCGAACAGCGGGAAGGTGACGTGGAATTTCGTGGAGCAGAATTCTTTGATGACTTCATTGCTGCTGGGTTCTTGGCCGCCGAACTGGTTGCACGGGAAGCCGAGCACAGCGAAACCCT
>JAPLTZ010000394.1 GCA_026397895.1 Verrucomicrobiota bacterium
GACTGAACCCAAATTTGGGGCGTCGCGGAGCTCCGCTCTCCGATGATCGAGATTAAACACCACGTCGCCGGTGATGAGTTGCGGGTTCAGGCCGCCGGCGAAGCCGCTGGTGATGACGAGCGCCGGACGGCTCGCGGCGAGCGCGGCGCGGATGGATTGCGCGGCGGTGGCCTGGCCCATGCCGACGAGCAGGATTTGCACGCGCGCGGCGGTGGGCGTCCGGCGGAAGACGGCGGCTTCTTCTTTGACGGCGAAGCAGACGAGGGTGGACATGGAATCAGCGCAAGGTGTCGAGCAACCGCTGGCGTTCCACACCATTGTGGAGACTCACGGCGCGCACGATGCTGTTCAGCGTGCCGACCCGCACGGGATTGTGGTTCGGCACGGAGAGGCGTTGATGCGATGGCGCGTCAGTTTGCAGGATGATGTGGCTGCCTTCCTGATGCACGACGCGGTAGCCCCAGTCGCGGCAAAGGACTTTGACGAGTTGCGCGCCGCTCAAGTCGCGCGGGATTTTCATGCGCCGACGAGAATTTCGTCGCGCACGAGGTGCAGGCGGACGCGGCGCGGGGTTTGGGGCTGGTCAAAAAAGAAACCGCGCACGGCTTCCTGGACGTTCTGGCGCAACTCGTCCCAGCCGTCGCCTTGCGTGAAGATGTTTTCGGTCAGGCACTCGGCGCAATAGCCGCCGTCCGCTTCCTGCGTCACTTCAAACACCAGTTCTTTCATGGCGTCAACCTACGGCGACGGCGGACGCACGGCAAGCGCGGAGTGGCGGGCGTTCACCTAGCCCATGCCGACAAGCAGGCTCACACCCGCTCAACTGGGAAAGATCCACATTCATTATGTGCCTCAACCGCCTGCCGAAACGGTTCTGTCGAAACGGTTCCTTGACGAGGCTGAAACCCTAAAATAACGTCGCCCCATGACTACCGAGACAATTGCCGTCACCAACAAAAACGGCACCAAAATTACGCTCTCGTTCGACGCAGTTAACCTCATCCACGACGAACGAAACATTGGACTCCGAATCGTAGCGCAATTCGGCAGCAATTCCCGAGTCATTGTTATTGAAGCCTCCAAAACGAATTATCCAACAGACGAGTCTTTTCTCAATCGCGTCGAACAGTTTGGAAAGAAGCAGTTAGCTGAATGGCTGCAGACTTCGTCCGACGATTCTATTATCATGCCTTTTGATGTGACAAACAGATGGAAGATTATCTTTGAGTAGTTCTATGAAATCAAAGTCTTGAATCCGACTAACGACAATTCAATGCCTCATCCTACCAGCATGATTCGTAGATGGTTTGCTACATTCATAGATTTGGCGTTTTGTGCGGGAATCGTTTGTTGTTACTTCATGATTTTTGCTTACGGCGTCAAGCGGGAAACGGGCAGTTATCAAGAAGGTGGGCAACTTTTCCCAGATAATGAATCCCTTTATTGGGTTTGGTTCGGGGGGCCATTTGTTTTTCTTTTTTGGATTTATCACTCATGTGCTGAGGCTTCGGTGTGGCAGGCAACCATTGGCAAACTCATAACCGGATTAAAAGTCACCGATCTGCAAGGAAATCGAATTTCGTATTTCCACGCGACGGGTCGGTATTTAGCAAAATTGGCAATAGGAGTTTTAGGAATTCCTTATTATTTATTGATCATTCTAGGCATTGGCAGTTTCCTGCCTGATATAATTTACCCGCTGTTTGTTTTATTTGCCGTCATTATCTATGTATCATTACTTGTAGCCCCGCTCTCCAAGCGAAAATGTCCTTTTCAGGATTTTTTTTCGCGCACGGTTGTAACCAAAAAATAATCGTTTGAACGCGGACTATTACAAAATACTGCGAGTCAGTCCTGATGCTGACTTGGAGACGATAAAAAAAGCATATCGGCAGCGTGCCTTAGAGAGCCACCCAGATCATGGTGGCTCACATGAGCAGATGTTGCTAATCAACGAGGCTTTTCAAATTCTCTCCGACCCAGAGGCTCGCCGGCATTACGATTTACTACGAAGCAACCAAGCTGATGAGGCGACGAGGCGAGCGGCGGCGGCGGATGCCGGAAATGCCCGTCAGAAGGCACAGGATTATCCACGCACTTGGCCTGAATTTGATTCATGGCTTAATGCCATCTCGAAGGATATTAGCAACGCCAACTACGGTAGTTGGCGGTCTGTCTACTCATTACCAACTGCTGGCAATAGTATAACAGGTTGGGTGTTCATTGTTGTTGGCTTCTTTGGTGGATCTTGGGTTGCATATCAGCTATTTGGTGACGATGCGACGAGCGGGGGTTTTAAGTTTGTGTGTATGGGCATTGCGGCTGGAGGTGCTTGGGTAGGCAAGCTGATACACCAAGGCCTTGGGCAATCCATTAAGAAAACATCAGGAACTGCCTCACAACAGCAATCATCCTCTACTGAAAAAACGATTCCTGTCGCGGGAGAGAATACGGTCATAGCCTGCAATAATTGTGGGCAAAAACTTCGCGTGACGGCACGAAGTGGTCGCATCAGAATCAAGTGCAGAGCCTGCAATCACGAGTTTGATTACCCAAGCTGAAGGCTATATAGTTTTCATTTTCGCTGGCAGCCGTTCCTTCCAGATTTTGTAAAGCTCCACCGTGGCGCGGACGTCGGTGATTTCGCGGGATTTTCCATTCATTTTATGGATGAACGATGTTACGCCGCGATTTCCTGCGGGCCTTTGCCGCCGTTGACGAGGAAGAGCACCGCCATGCGCACGGCGAGGCCGTTGGTCACTTGTTCCAGAATCACGGAGCGCGGGCTGTCGGCAATCTCGCTGTCAATCTCCACGCCGCGGTTGATGGGGCCGGGGTGCATGATGAGCGCGTCGGGCTTGGTCTGCGCGAGCCGGGCTTTGTTGAGGCCGAAGAGCGCGGACGTCGGCGTCGCGGATGGCTTCGTCAATGTTGTGGGTCACGAGGCAGCCCATCTGCTCGAAGGTGCGCGGCACGAGCGTGGAGGGGCCGCAGAGCGTAACCTTCGCACCGAGCTTGGTCAGCGCCCAGATGTCCGAGCGGGCGACGCGGCTGTAGAGGATGTCGCCGAGGATGGTGACGTTGAGGCCGGCGATCTTTCCCTTTTTCTCGCGGATGGTGAAGGTGTCGAGCAACGCTTGGGTGGGGTGTTCGTGCGCGCCGTCGCCGGCGTTGATGATGCTGGCGTTGACGACGCGGGAGAGAAAGTGCGGCGCGCCGCTCGCGCTGTGGCGGATGACGATGAAATCGGCGTTGAGGGCTTCGAGGTTGCGGACGGTGTCCTTGAGGGTCTCGCCTTTCTTGAAGGAGGAGGCGTCGGCGGAGAAGTTGATGATGTCGGCGCTCAAGCGCTGTTCGGCGAGTTCGAAGCTGATGCGGGTGCGGGTGGAGGGTTCGACGAAGAGGTTGACGACGGTCTTGCCGCGCAAGGCGGGGACTTTCTTGATGGCGCGTTCGCCGACGGCCTTGAAGGCACGGGCGGTGTCGAGCGCGGTGGTGATTTCTTCCACCGTGAGCGATTCGATGTCGAGGAGGTGTTTGCGATACCAGCTCATAAATCAGACAGGATTAACAGAATTTACAGAATTAAAAGTGCAGCCACGGGCTTGTTTTGAAAGAATCCGGTTCATCCTGTTAATTCTGTCTAAAAACTTCTTTCCAAAATCACTTCGTCGTCTTTCCCAGGCTGGCCGAGGCGGACGATGACTTTTTCCGTGGGCGCGGTCGGGACGTTCTTGCCGACGAAATCGGCTTTGATGGGCAGCTCGCGGTGGCCGCGGTCAATCAGCACGGCGAGTTGAATCTGTTTGGGACGACCGAAGTCGTTGAGGGCGTCGAGCGCGGCGCGGATGGTGCGGCCGCTGAACAACACATCGTCCACCAGCACGACGGTCTTGCCGGTGACGTCGAAGGGGATGTTGGTGGGCTGGACATCGGGCGCGGCGCGGCGACCGAGGTCGTCGCGGTGCATGGAGACATCGAGGCTGCCGCAGGGGGCGGGATGTCCCCAGATTTGGGTGAGGATGGCGGCGAGGCGTTGGGCGAGCGGCACGCCGCCGCGCGGGATACCGATGAGGACGACTTCGGTGCTGGCGTCGTTGCGCTCGGCAATTTCGTGGGCGACGCGGGTGAGCGCGCGCTGGATGGCGGGGGCGTTGAGGATGGAAATGATTTCAGGCATGGCAAAGTGAAGGCAGAATTATGAAGGTTGAAGGATGAAACCGGATTTGCGCCGCGGGA
>JAPLTZ010000077.1 GCA_026397895.1 Verrucomicrobiota bacterium
TTTGCCATTGAGCGTGAGCTGCAACTCGTCGCGGTGCGGCCCGACCAGCGTGGCGCGGAACGTCCGTTCGCGTTTCTGCGCCTGCGCGAGTTCCACGGCGAAATCCTTTTTCACGCTCGGCTGATATTCGATGCGCAATTCCTCCGCGTCGTTGGAAATGCGCCGATACGCCAGCCGGGCGAGCGGCGAGAGCTTGGGCGCGAGTTCGGTGCGGAAGCGGATGAGCTCGTTGCCGAGCTTCACGAGTTCGGCGGAGAAACTTTCCAGTGCGGCCTCGTCCACGGTGCGGTGCTTGAGCAACGCGTTGCGCGCCCGCAGCGCCAGCGCGTAACGCTGCAACAGCGGCAGATAAGTCGGGTGCGTCTGCGTCAGCATCAAATCCAGAAACCGTCGCCGGATGCGCGCCGTGCCTTTGATGAGCAGCAAGTCTTCCGTGCAGAACACCACCGCGCGCAGCGCGCCGAGGTAATCGCCCAACCGCTTCACGGGCTGACCGTCGAGCGCCAGCTTCCGTTCGCTGGCCGACCAATACATTTTGATTTCGTGCCCGCCCTGACCGACGACGTTGCCGCCGACGAAGTAGCCTTTCGCGCCGTGCCACACCATCTGCGCGCCGCCCATGCCGCGGAACGACCGCAGCGTGGCCATGAGATAAATCGCTTCGAGGATGTTGGTCTTGCCCTGGGCGTTGTCGCCGAGCAGGACGTGGCAGCCGGGCGCAAAATCCACGTCCAACCGCGCGTAATTGCGGAAGTCACAGAGTCGCAGATGGGCCAGATGCACGCGCATAAAATGGAGCGGCGGCGCGGGAGTTCAAGCTTTAGCTGGCAGGACGCAAACCCCGCGCTTGCCCGCCGCGCCGCGCCGCGCCATCATTTGCGCGCTTGAAAATTCTCGTGGCCATCACCGGTGCCAGCGGCGCGCTCTACGCGCAGCGCCTGCTCGACAACCTCGACCCGCGCGCGCACGAGGTCCACGTCGTGCAGAGCAACTACGCCCAACAGGTCATCGCCGAGGAACTGCCCGGCGGCCTGCGCCTACGCGACGGCGTGAAGACGCATAACATCAAAAGCATGAACGCGCCCTTCGCCAGCGGCTCGAACCCGCCGGACGTGATGGTCGTCATTCCCTGCACGATGGGCACGCTGGGGCGCATCGCGCACGGCTACAGCGAGGATGTCCTGCTCCGCGCCGCCGATGTGGTGCTGAAGGAAAAAAAGAAGCTCATCCTCGTCCCGCGCGAAACGCCGTTGAGCCTGGTGCACGTGAAAAACTTCGAGCTGCTGCTGCTCGCCGGCGCGATCATCCTGCCGGCGAATCCGATTTTCTACACGCGTCCCCAGACCATCGAGCAGGTGGTGGACACCGTCGTTGCGCGCGTGCTCGACCACATCGGTATCGCCAACAATCTTGCCCCCCGGTGGAGCGAAGAAAAAGAGTGAGGACAGAATTTACAAAATTAACAGGATTCAAAACAGCCGAACTCAATTCTGAAAATTCGGTTAATTCTGTCTCATGATTTCCACCATTCGTAAATGGGGCGGATTCGTGCGTTTCTCGCACACGGTCTTCGCGTTGCCGTTCGCGCTGGCGGCGATGCTCATCGCCGCGCGGGAGAATCGCGGCTGGCCGGGCTGGCGGACGTTCGGGCTGATTCTCGCCGCGATGGTTTGCGCGCGGACGTGCGCGATGGCGTTCAACCGCATCGTGGACCGCAAGTTCGATGCGCTGAATCCGCGCACGGCGAACCGGCATCTGCCCGCCGGGACGATCGCATTCGCGAGCGCGGTCTTGCTGTGCGCGCTTTCCGGGCTGGGGCTGCTGGCGGCGAGTTGGTTTCTGAACCCGCTGTGTTTCTGGCTCTCGCCCGTCGCGCTCGTCGTGATTTGTTTCTATTCGCTGACGAAGCGGTTTACGGATTACACGCACGTCTTCCTCGGCATCGCGCTCGCGCTCGCGCCGGTCGGCGCGTGGCTGGCGGTGAAGGGCGCGGCGGTTTCGCCGCTGGAAATTTTGCAGATGACGCTGCTCGCGCTCGCCGTCGTGCTGTGGCTCGTGGGCTTCGACATCATCTACGCGTTGCAGGATTACGAGTTCGACAAGGGCGTGGGGACAGAAGAACGCGCTGGCCGCCGCGTTCCTCGCGCACATGGCGATGTGCGGACTGCTCGCGGGCTTCGGCTTGCTGTGCGGCTTCCGCCTCGCCTACCTTGTGGGCTGGGTCATCATCCTGGCGTGTCTCGTGATGGAGCATTGGATTGCTCGCCGGCGCAGTCTCGGCTGGATCAACGTCGCCTTCTTCCGCCTCAACGCCCTCGTGAGCGCGGTCTTCCTCGTGACCGTGGCGGCGGAGGTGGTGGTGCAGGGCTGGTATGGGCATTTGCGCTGAACGCGTGGCGGCCCGCGTTTGCCTTGCCGTCCGAAAGCTGCTTTACTCTGTCCCCGATGCATTTTTTCGTTAAACAGAGCGAGCTGCGCGACCTCTACGACAAGGTCGCCGCCGGCGAACGCATTTCCGAGGCCGACGCGCTGCGGCTGTTTGAATCCAAAGACCTCAACGCCCTCGGCGCGATCGCCGATCTCGCGCGGCAGAAAAAAGTCGGCAATCGCGCCAGCTACATCATCAATCGCTACCTCAACTACTCGAACTACTGCATCCTCTCCTGCCAGTTCTGCTCGTTCGCTAAAAAGAAGCGCGACGCCGACGGCTTCGAGTTGACCATTCCGCAGATGGTCGAGAAGGCGCGTGAGGCGTTGAAGCTCGGCATCACGGAACTGCACATCGTTGGCGGACTGCATCCCTCGCTGCCGTTCAGTTACTACGTGGATTTTCTCAAGGCACTCAAGGCTCTCGACTCCCAGCTGCAACTCAAATGCTTCACCGCGATTGAAATCCTGCACCTCGCGTGGATGGCCAAGAAGACCGTCGAGCAAATCTTGATTGAACTCAAAGCCGCCGGACTCGAATCCCTCACCGGCGGCGGCGCGGAAATCTTTGCGCCCAAAGTCCGCAGCGCCATCGCCAAGGGCAAGGAATCCGCCGAGGAATATCTGGACGTTCATCGCACCTGGCACCAGCTCGGTGGACGCAGCACCTGCACGATGTTGTTCGGCCACGTCGAATCGCTCGCTGACCGCGTGGATCATCTGCGGCAATTGCGCGCGTTGCAGGACGAGACACGCGGCTTCGTCGGTTTCGTGCCGCTGCCGTATCAGCCGGAGAACAACGACATCCCGGTGAAGACGCCGCCCACGGGCTTCGACACGTTACGCACGCTGGCGGTGAGCCGCATCTACCTCGACAATTTCGATCACATCACCGCGTATTGGGTGGGCATGGGCATGAAGCTGGCGCAAGTGGCGTTGAGCTACGGCGCAGACGATCTGCACGGGACGATCATCGAGGAACACATCTTCCACATGGCCGGCGCGACCTCGCCGCAATTGCAGACCGAAGCGGACATGATCAAAGCCATCCGCGAAGCCGGTCGCACCCCGGTGCAACGGAATACCTTCTACGCACCAATCAAAGTCCTGCCTGACACGGTCGCAGCGAATGAAGCTGAACCACCAGCGGGCAAATCGAAAGTGCTGGAAGATAATCTGGCGACGGCGTAAACGACGCCTCCCAACCGCACCGTCACAAAACCAAAATCCAGCGCCGCACCGTTTTGCGGCGATTAACATTGCTATGCGGGTGACGCGCACCGAAGCTAGACCATGAGCAATAGCCTCCAACAACACGGCATCAGGGAAATCAACAAACAACTCGGCTTCCGGATGAAGCGCGACGGCCTCGACACCATCAAGGTTCTCATCACCAACCGGGCCGGGAAATTCAGATACAGTTTCACCGGTTCAGCCGAACAAGTCGTGAAGGCGGAAGCGATTTTGGCGGCTTGGGGTTGAACCTCATCGCGCCGAATCAATTCACGGTAGGGCGGCGGTGCTCCGCCGCCCAAACTCAAATCTTGAGCGAACCCCGGAATCCGCGACCGCTGTAATAAGACTCCGCGCCGTTGTGGCCGATGAAGACGCGACCGTAACGGCGATCCCCATAAATCGCGCCGCCGAGTTCCCGGATATTAGTCGGCGTCTTCAACCAGCTCGACGACTTGGCGTCGAACTCACCCAGCTTTTGCAGCGCGAAATA
>JAPLTZ010000066.1:0-2797 GCA_026397895.1 Verrucomicrobiota bacterium
CGCCGCGCGCTCGATAAGGTCGTCCGCCGTCTGACCGCCGCCGGAATACAGCACCTCCACGCGCCGCGCAAATTCATCGGGCGAACCCTTCTTCACCGCGCCGCTGCCGTCAAAGACCACCGTCACCGGCGTGCCGCTCGCGTCCTGATAGCGCGTGAGCTGTGTAATCAGCTCGTCGCGCGCCGCAGCAGAATGACGCGCCCGCCCGGCGGCCAGCTCGGGCCAGTTGTGCAACAGGCCAATTCTTTGATAATACCTAAACTTGTCTTGCCGGTGCATATAAGCCAGCAGATTATGACCATCGACCAGTATGCGAACTAGCGCCATGAAACCAGCCTACAGTTATCAGCGGTTTTCGTCTACAAGACAAAAGAAGGGCGATTCAACTCGCCGCCAAAACAATGCCGCTGTTGAATTTTGCAAGGCTCATGGCTTGACCTTGGTTGATACGTTTCGCGATGACAGCGTGTCCGCGTTCAAAGGCAAAAACTTTTCGAATGAGTCAGCCTTGGGGGAATTCCTGCGTCTTGTTGAAAATGAAACCGTGAAGCAAGGGGCCGCTCTCCGGTCGGTCAGCGGCTGCCGGCTCCCCAGCCGCAGGGTTATTACCAGACCAGCGCTCTGATTGCTGGAGTGCGGCTGCGCGGGCCGTGTGCCCCGTGGGTGTTTGAGGGGGCGATGGACGGCGAGATGTTTCTGGCGTGGGTGCGGCAAGGTTTGGCACCAACCCTGCAACTAATGCCGTGATTGTATAATTTCCGTGCGCGGGAAATCATTGCCACGCCGGAGGCTTGGGCTAACTTCCGGCCATGAATCACCCGGCAAATCCTGAATCCAACCGCAATTCCCGCCTGTTTTGGGGCTGCTTCATCGCGCTCGTCACCTGCGCCTTTGGTTTCATCGTCCGCACCCAGGTCGTCGGCGAATGGCAGACGCAGTTCAACTTGAGCGAAACCCAGAAGGGCGACATCCTCGGCGTCGGCTTCTGGCCGTTCGCGTTCAGCATTTTTCTCTTCAGCTTCATCATTGATAAAGTCGGCTACGGTCGCGTCGCTGCGTTCGGTTTCGCCTGTCATGTCGTCTCCACCATCCTGCTGCTCACCGCCAAGAGCGCCACGCAGCTTTACTGGGGCACGTTCATCTTCGCGCTCTCCAACGGCACGGTGGAGAGCTACATCAACGCTGCCGTCGCCGCGATGTATCCGCGCGAGAAAACCAAATGGCTGAACACGCTGCACGCCGGCTGGCCCGGCGGCATGGCGCTCGCGGGCATCCTCGCCATCGCCATGGGCAACATCGCGTGGCAATGGAAAATCGGCCTCACCGTCCTGCCGACCATCATCTACGGCGCGCTGCTGTGGCGGCAGAAATTCCCCGTGAGCGAACGCGTCGCCGCCGGAGTGTCGTATCGCGACATGCTCGCGGACTTCGGCGCGCTGGGCGCGTTCGCGGCCACCTACCTCATCGCGCTGCAAGTGTGCAGCGGCATTCTCGGCATGACCGAACATCAGTTTCTCTGGCCGCTGCTGCCAGCGGTGATTGTCGCAGCGGCGTTTGGCTTCGGGGTGCGGTCGCTGGGGCAACCGGTTTATTTTTTCCTGCTGCTCATCATGCTGCCGCTCGCCACGACCGAGCTGGGCGTGGACAGTTGGATCACGCAACTCATGGGGCCGGAAATGCGCATCGTCGGCCTGAACGCCGGCTGGGTGCTCGTCTACACGAGCGTCATCATGACGGTGCTGCGATTGTCCGCCGGGCCGCTGTTGCACCGGCTCTCGCCGCTCGGCCTGCTCGCGTGCTGCACGGGGCTGGCGATTCTCGGCCTCATCAGCCTTTCGCACGCCGCCGGCATCGCCATCCTGCTTGCCGCAACACTCTACGGCGTGGGCAAATCCTTCTTCTGGCCCACGATGCTCGGCGTGGTGGCGGAACGCTTCCCGCGCGGCGGCGCGCTCACACTCAACTGCATCGGCGGCGTGGGCATGCTCGGCTTGAGCGTGGGCATGGTGTTCCTCGGCAACATTCAGGACAAACGCGTGGCCACCGACCTCACCCGGCACGACGCCAAGAACCAGACCACGCTCGCGGCCAGTTATCTCGGCGCGGAAAAGGGCAGCGTCTTCGGCGTCTATCGCGCGCTGGATCAAGACAAACTCAAGGCCGCGCCCGAGGCCGACCAGAAAGCCATCGAAACCGTGCAGGCCGGCGCGAAGAAAAACGCGCTCACCACGGCGGCGGTTTTCCCGGCCATCATGCTCGCGTGCTACCTCGCGCTGCTGGTGCATTTCAAAATGCGCGGCGGCTACAAGAGCGAGCAGTTGGCAAAGACATGATCGAGCCCGCGCAATCAGACGACGCCCTGCTCGCCGACATCGCGGCAGCGGATGAGCCGGGACAATTTCGACTCTGGTGGCTCGGTCAAAGCGGCTTCCTGCTGAAATGGAACGGGCGCGCGATGCTGTTCGATCCCTACCTCTCGGATTCGCTCACAAAAAAATACGCCGGCACGGACAAGGAACACATCCGCATGACCCGCCGCTGTGTCGCGCCCGAGCGGCTTGGCTTCGTGGATGTCGTCGCGGCAAGCCACGCGCACACGGATCATCTAGACGGCGAAACGCTCGTCGCCGTGGCGCGCGCGGTGCAGGCGGCGGGGCGTGCACCGTTGCCGCTGGTGTTTCCTGCCGCGGTGCAAACCACGGCGGCGGAAAGGCTCGCCGGCGTGCCGATGGAATTTCTCGGCCTCGACGCAGGGCGCAGCGTGAAGGTGGGCGAATTTGAGTTCACAGGAATTCCG